>CAIYTL010000189.1 GCA_903929105.1 uncultured Micrococcales bacterium
GGTGATGCCAGCTTCGTGAAGTAGGTCTTCGGCGGTCTGACCGTCGATCGGTGCGTTGCGAAGGTCAACCAAAACTAGGTGCACCTGGGTGCCGCCGGTTAGAACCTGCACGCCGTTTGAGGTGACGTCGTCTTGCATCAAACGCTTGGCAATGATGTCGGCACCTTCGAGGGTGCGCTTCTGACGGTCTTTGAACTCGTCGCTCATGGCAGCCTTGAATGCAACAGCCTTGGCAGCAACCACGTGCATTAGCGGGCCACCCTGCTGGCCTGGGAACACGCTCGAGTCGATCTTCTTGGCATACTCAGCCTTGCAAAGAATCAAACCTGAGCGAGGGCCAGCCAAAGTTTTGTGAACGGTGGTTGAAACCACGTCGGCATAAGGCACCGGTGATGGGTGCAAACCTGCAGCAACCAAACCAGCGAAGTGCGCCATGTCAACCCAAAGCTTTGCGCCAACTTCGTCGGCAATTGCGCGAAACTCAGCAAAGTCGAGGTGTCGGCTGTAGGCCGACCATCCGGCGATTAAAACAGCCGGCTTAACTTCGTGGGCGCGCTGACGCACGATGTCCATGTCAATCAAAAAAGTGTCAGGGTTCAAGCCATAAGCGTGGGCTTCATACATCTTGCCCGAAAAGTTGAGGCGCATGCCGTGGGTTAGGTGGCCGCCGTGGGCAAGTTCAAGACCGAGAATACGGTCGCCAGGGTTCGCCAAAGCCATCAACACGGCGGCGTTAGCTGACGCACCAGAGTGAGGCTGCACGTTTGCGTGCTCGGCACCAAAAAGCTCTTTTGCGCGGTCGCGAGCGAGGTTCTCAGCAACGTCAACCGCTTCGCAGCCACCGTAGTAACGCTTGCCCGGGTAACCCTCGGCATACTTGTTAGTCAAGACCGAACCCTGTGCCTCAAGCACACCGCGCGAAACAAAGTTCTCGCTCGCAATCATCTCAAGGGTGTGGCGCTGACGGTCAAGCTCAGCGGCCAAAACAGCTGCGATTTCTGGGTCAGTTTCGCTCAGTGGCAAGTTAAATGAAGACGACATTTTGGGCTCCTCGGTTTGTTCAATTCTAAGCTATTTGCGGGCGCTCTCAGAGAACTTTGAGGCGCACGCCTGAGCGTTCTGGTTGGGGTGCTGCTGCGCCTTTTAACTTAGGATTGAGTCTTGAAAGTTAGGTGCGTCAGGGGTGAAAATGTTCGGATTCTCGATTGCGGCAACCATCGGCGGTGTGCTGGTTGTAATCGGTCTGAGCACTGCCCTTTTGACGATGTATCGAATCGCCCGCGCAGAGCGCCAAGCGCGCCGTGACCGCGGCCTCAGCCGATAGGCTTAACCCCATGAACACTGCTAACACTCACTGGGTTTTGACGCTGGTTTGCGAAGACAAGCCGGGAATCGTTCACGCCATTTCAGGTGCAATCGTCGCCGCTAACGGCAACATCACTGAGTCACAGCAGTTTGCCAGCGAAGACACTGGCCGTTTCTTTATGCGCTTGCAAATCGAGTCTGCAGCACCGCGCGAACATTTCGAAAACCAGATCATTCCGGTGACCGAACGTTATGGCATGGAATGGCAGCTTGACCTGGTTGGCCGCAAAATGCGTACCTTGGTTTTGGTTTCAAAGAGCGCCCACTGCCTGAACGACCTTTTGTTTCGTCAGCGCGCAGGTCAACTGCCGGTTGAGATTCCGGCGGTGTTTGGCAACCACAGTGACCTAGCTGAGCTTGCAGAGTTCTATTCGATTCCTTTTGAAACTCACGCCGTGACCGATGCCGGCTCAAAGGCAGCTTTCGAGCACCTGCTGCGCGACTACATCAAAACCGCCGAGGTTGAACTAATCGTTTTGGCGCGCTACATGCAGATTCTGAGCCCAGAGTTTTGCGCCGAGTTTGCTGGGCGCATCATCAACATTCACCACTCGTTCTTGCCCGGCTTTAAGGGTGCTAACCCTTATGCCCAAGCCCACGCTCGCGGCGTGAAGCTTATTGGCGCAACAGCACACTTTGTTACACCTGACCTTGACGAAGGCCCGATCATTGAGCAAAACGTGGTTCGCGTCGCCCATTCGCACAGCAAGAGTGAACTCGTTTCAATCGGTCAAGACGTTGAGTCAAAAACTCTAACCCAAGCCGTTCGTTGGTTTGCCGAGCGCCGTGTTTTGAACGACGGCGAGCGCACCATCATCTTTAGCTAGCCAGTTATTAGCCGGTTAATAAACGGCTAAAGTTTTTAACATGGGTGCGGAATCAGAATCGGTTGCAGCGTTTGCGCTGACCAAAAAATTGTTGGCAACTTTGGTGGCCTCTGCAAACCCTGACGACTTTTGCCGCAGCTTGGTTCACAACGTTTTTGCCGACAAAGGCGCGATTGCCGCTTTTATTTGCCGCGCCGAGGGCGATGGCACTTTGCAAATGATGGGCAGTTACGGTTATGCGCCCGAGCGGGTTCGCAAAGACTCTAAAGTTTCGATTTTCGACCGCATGGGCATTACTGATTCGATTCGCGAGAGCCGCATCATTGTTTTTAACGGATGGGAAGACTACCTCGAGCTCTACCCAGACAAAGCCGCTTTGGCTGGGCCCGGCAAAGCTTTTGTGGCTGTTCCTTTTGCCCGCGAAGGGTTTCCGGTGGGCGGTTTAGGAATCGCTTTTGGCGATTATGTAACCGAAGACCTTTTCAACAATCTGCTTTGGCAAACCGTTCAGCTAATCGGCGAAGTCTATGTTTCACAAACTTGGTTCAACTCGGTTGAAGCTGTGATGGCTGGCGAACCAGAGGGCAGCCGTCGCTCACCTAAGGTGAAACCTCAAGACTTGCCCGACCGCGCTCGTCAAGTTCTCGCGCTCATGGCCGACGGCAAAACTAACTGGCAGATCGCCAACCTTCTCAAGTTCAGCGAAAGCACCATCAAAGGTGATGCCTCGTTGATTTATCGTGCTTTTGGTGTGAAAACCCGCGAGGCTGCCGTCGATGCAGCTCGTGCCGCCAACCTGCTTTAGGCTAGGCGCGCCTTTAGGTTTTCGGCCAAGCTTGCCATGAACTCGTCGGTGGTCTGATAGGCCTGACCTTTGCCAACTAGAGCTGCAAGGTCTTTGGTCATGTGACCGGCCTCAACAGTTTTGATCACAACGTCTTCGAGGGTTGCAGCGAAAGCGGCGACCTCAGGAGTGTTGTCTAGCTTGGCGCGGTGCATTAGCGCGCGAGTCCAGGCATAAATCGACGCAATCGGGTTGGTCGAAGTCTTTTTGCCGGCCTGCCAGTCACGATAGTGGCGGGTTACGGTGCCGTGTGCTGCTTCGGCGAGCGCCGTTGCACCATCTGGTGTGGTCAAAACTGAGGTCATTAGGCCCAGCGAACCAAAGCCCTGAGCAACGGTGTCTGACTGAACGTCGCCGTCATAGTTCTTGCAAGCCCAGACATAGCCGCCCTCCCACTTGAGAGCCGCGGCAACCATGTCGTCGATTAGACGGTGTTCATAGGTGATGCCGGCCGCCGCAAACTTGTCGGCATATTCAGCGTCGAAAACCTCTTGAAAAGCGTCTTTGAAAGCGCCGTCATAGGCCTTCAAAATGGTGTTTTTGGTTGAAAGATAAACCGGATAGTTGCGGGCCAAACCATAGTTGAAGCTGGCACGGGCAAAGTCGCGAATTGAGTCCATGTAGTTGTACATGCCCATTGCTACGCCACCGTGCTCAGGATAATCTGCGACGGTGAAAGTCTCAGGCTCGCCGCCCTCGGGGGTCCAGGTCATGGTCACGCGACCTTTGCCCGGAACTTTGAAGTCGGTGGCTTTGTATTGGTCACCGTGAGCGTGACGGCCAATGACGATTGGTTTGGTCCAACCTGGCACTAGGCGAGGCACGTTTGAGATGATGATCGGCTCGCGAAACACCACGCCATCTAAGATGTTACGAATCGTGCCGTTTGGTGACTTCCACATCTTTTTCAACTTGAACTCAGTCACGCGGGCTTCGTCAGGTGTGATGGTTGCGCACTTCACTCCAACGCCGTGCTTTTTGATGGCGTGGGCTGCGTCGATGGTTACCTGGTCGTCGGTGGCGTCGCGGTTTTCGATTGACAGATCGTAATAAGCCAGATCGATGTCAAGAAAAGGCAAAATGAGTGAGTCTTTGATGTTCTGCCAGATGATTCTGGTCATTTCGTCGCCGTCTAGCTCAACGACTGTTCCTGCAACTTTGATTTTTGACATAACTGTTCGCTCTTCTGCTCAGGTTTTGCAGCCGGCCGAGTGCTTCGACTGCCGAATCTCTTATTTCTAGCTTAATCCACAGCTACCTGTGACCTGTTCGTTATCTTGTTTCGTTAGCCTTAAAGTATGAAGAAATTTTCTAGACTTTTCGTTTCATTAGCAGCCACTGCAGCACTATTCGCCGGAGCGATCCACACCGTTTCTGCAGCGCAGGCCACCACAGTGCCCGCCCCGCACAAGATAATCACCAACGCCTCAGTGGGCATTCAGATGTTTGAGTGGCCTTGGAACTCACTAAAAACCGAGTGCACCAGCACCCTTGGGCCTGAGGGCATCGACTGGATTCTTGTTTCACCGCCTCAAGAGAGCATCTCGGGCGACACCTGGTGGGTCAACTACCAGCCAATCAGCTACAAGATTGACAACAACTTGGGCACACGTTCGCAGTTCTCTGACATGGTCAACGCGTGTAACGCGGCTGGCGTCGAGGTTGTTGTTGACGCAGTGATCAACCACATGAGTGCTGGCAACTACAACTACCCCGATGTGCCTTACACACCTTCAGACTTTCACGCCACGCTGCCTTCGAGCGACCCAAACTACTGCGACTCGTCAATCGACTGGAGCAGCGAATGGTCAATTCAGCACTGTGAACTTTTGGGTCTAAACGACTTGGCCACCGAAAAGCAGAGTGTTCGTGGCAAAATCGATGCCTACTTAAATGACCTAATCAGTCTTGGCGTTGCGGGCTTTCGCGTTGACGCGGCCTATCACATTCCAGTTGTCGAGCTTCGCCAGATTCAAGACGGAATCAACCTAACCACCGGTGGCATCAAGCCTTTCTTTGTGCAAGAAGTTGCCGTTCACGACAACACCATCAACGCTCCTTATGCGGTCAAGGGTCAGGTGTTTGGCTGGAACTGGCTTGACGACATGGTTGCCTTCTTTGGCGACTCAGGCGACCTCTCGGGTGCACAGTGGGTTAGTGGCACCTACGCTTCGCTCAACGGCACTGATAAAACCGTAACCATGGTGAGCAACCACGACACCGAACGTGACGGCAGTGCGCTGACTTATCAGAGTGGCGCGGGCAAGAAATTCTTGCAAGCCTCGATTTATACCGTGGTGAACCAATATGGCATGCCGATGCTTTACACCGGCTATGCCTACAGCAACCACGATGCTGGGCCAGCGCTGGTCAACGGATACGCCGCCAATGTTTCATGCGGTGGCAGCAACGCACCAGCAAGTTCATACCAAGATGGCAAGTACATTTGCCTCGACCGCTGGACAGCCATCAAGGGTGCTATCGCTTGGAAAGACGCTGTTGGCACCGCCAAGGCTTCGACCGTGCGCGGTCACTTGGGTTCATGGTCAGATAAGTACAGCACCTTCAGCTACAAGCGCGGCACCGGCAGTTTCATTGTGTTCAATGGTGGCAACTTGGCGCTAAAGAACGCCAAGATCGCAACCGGTCTGCCTAAAGGCACCTACTGCGACTACATCTCGGGTGGCACCAAGCCGCTAAAGGCTAAGAAGTTGTGTGCCGGAACAGCCGTTGTCGTCGACGCTAAGGGCGTGGGCACATTCACGATTCCTTGGGCTGGCACCATCGCACTGACCACAAAGATTAAGTTCTAAAGCACAGCAAGGTTCTAAACGCAGCGTTTCTGCACCCAAAGTAAAAAGTGGCGGCCCCGAGGGGTCGCCACTTTTTTGCGTGAATGCTAAACCAGAGAATCTCTCCATGCTGCGTGCATGCTGGCAAACTTTCCTGTGCCGGCAATCAGCGCCTCAGGGGTGTCATCTTCGACCACCTTGCCGTGCTGCATTACCAGCACACGATCGGCAATCGAAATAGTCGAGAGTCGGTGAGCAATGATGATTGCCGTGCGGCCTTTGAGCAAAGTTCGCAAAGCATTTTGCACGGCCCGCTCACTCGGAATATCGAGCGAGCTAGTGGCTTCATCCAAAATAAGTACTGCTGGGTCGGCTATGAATGCACGTGCGAACGAAACCAGCTGTCGCTGACCCGCGCTCATGCGCCCACCACGTTTGTTTACATCGGTGTCATAGCCGTCGGGCAAAGACTCGACAAACGCGTGAACGCCAACAGCTTTAGCAGCAGCCTCGATCTCGTGGCGAGTTGCATCAGGCTTGCCCAAAGCAATGTTCTCGGCAACCGAACCCGAAAACAGATAAGCCTCTTGAGTGACCATGACCACTGCCCGTCGCAGGTTGTCGTTGCTTAGCTCACGCAGGTTTATGCCGTCGAGCTTCACTTGGCCCGCGGTTGGGTCATAGAAACGTGAAATCAGCTTCGCCATGGTTGACTTGCCAGCGCCTGTGGTACCAACAAGGGCAACGGTCTGGCCAGCTGCTATTTCAAGGTTGAACTTAGGCAGAATCTCTTTGCCATTGCTGTAGGCAAACTCAACGTCGCAAAAACTCAATGCGCCACGCGGGTCAGTTAGCTCAACCGGTGCTTCTGGTTCAGCTACCGAAGGGTCTTCTTCGAGCACGCCAGAAATCTTTTCAAGCGAGGAGTTGGCCGATTGGTAGGCGTTATAGAACATCGCCAGACCCTCCATTGGGTCAAAGAACCTGCGCGCATAAAGCAAGCAGGCTGTCAGCACACCAACACCGAGGCTGCCGTCGATGACTCTAAAGCCGCCAAACAGAAGCACACCGGCAACAGTTAGGTTGCCGATCAAAATCAGGCCAGGGTCATAGATGCCGAACAGTTGAATAACTCGGGCGTTCACCGCGCGATAATCTTCGACTAGCTCGCCATATTTTTCTTGGTTGGCGGGCTCTTTTCTAAAAGCTTTAACAGCTCGAATGCCGGTCATAGTCTCGACAAAGTGCACAATCAGCCTGGCCGACGCCACGCGCGTTGCTCTAAACCCGAGCTTGGTCTGGTGCTGAAACCATCGAGTCAAGAAAAACAGCGGAACAAGGCTGCAGAGCAAGATTATGAACGCCTGAGCGTCGAGCAACCACATGGCTGACGCTGTGAAGATGCTTGCCAAGATTCCGGCTACCATCTCGTTTCCCGAGGTATCAAGCAGTTCTTTGATGCTGTCGAGGTCGTTGGTTTGCCTTGAAATCACACGGCCCGAGGTGTATTTTTCGTGAAACTCCAGGCTCAACTTTTGAGTGTGAACAAACAGTCGTTGACGCAGGTCAAGAATCACAGCCTGGTTGGTTCTGGCTTGAAACAGCATGAAGCCCGCCGCCAAGCCAGCTGTTGCACCGGCCGCGGCAAGAAACAACCCAACCACCACAACGAGCCAAGACCAGTCGCCGTGCTGTGCCCGAGGCAATGCCTGGTCAATGCCA
>CAIYTL010000190.1 GCA_903929105.1 uncultured Micrococcales bacterium
CCTTGGGTAAGGCCGCCATTGTCAGCTCGCTGAATTGTCAAGATTTTCCAGGGCAGCACCATGGCAACGTCAGTGGCAAACGCCCGCTCAAGGCGTCGTCGATATTCGGTGTCGCCGCCTTTGCGCACGGTGTCAAAGTAACCGATTTTGTCGCGCACTTTTTCACGCCAAAATAGCAACGCAGGCTCGCATATGCCGATGCGCAATCGACGGCCCGACTCAGCTGCCTCCAAGCGCTCAGTCAATCGAGTCGACATTGAAATGTTGGCTACCGATTTTGGGTTATTCAGCAGCTGCGCCACCTGCAGTTCAAGACGCATCGGGTGCATCCAGTCATCGCTGTCTTGAAAAGTGATCAGCTCGCCGCGTGCTTCATCGAGAGCCCGGTTGCGAATTCGGTAGGTTCCGCCGTTAATTGATTGCCGCAAAACTTTTATTCTGGGGTCGAGTGCGGCCACTTTTTGCAACAGACCGTCGAAGCTAAGTGGCGAAGCGTCGTCGATAACCAAGACTTCTAAGTTTTCGTAGGTTTGGGCCAGAATCGACTTCAACGACGTGAAAATGTGGACGTTCGGTTGAAAAGTGCTAACCACCACTGTGACCAAAGGGCCAGCAACGGGTGCCGTTAGGTTTGTCGCCGAGTTGCTAACGAGCCTTTCAAACGGTGCAGTCAGAGCCTCGCTCGGCGCGGTCGGCAGAAGTGAAATTGGTGAGAGTCGCCTTCCCAAAAGCACCGCATTGAAGCGTTTTAGCCAACTTTGCGAAACCTGATCGCCCACCTGGGCGTCGATGTCGTGCGCGGCTACGCCCCTGAACGGGTTGGCCACGTCAACCTGCAAGAACTCAAGTGGCAGCGAATAATCGCGCCCAAACATAAAAAGGTAATTCATGGCTTCGCTCAACTGCTGAACCCGAGTGGTGGCAAAAACCTTTGGCATGAAGCGCTCGACCAGCACCGACCACTTGAGGCGTCGGCCAAAGCTGCCCGTTGAAACGGCGGCTCGAGCTTGTTCAGCTTTGCCAAGTCTTAACGCGCAAAGCGCATAAGCCACCCTGTGCATGTGGGGCATGCGACGCCAAGAATAGTTTGCGATTACCCACTCATAAATGCGAGCTGCGGCAGCTAAATCAGATTCGTGGATCGTCTGATTGCTCAGCAACCACGCAAGGTCGCGCAACCCACCTAGATTTGCAACGTCGTTTTTCTCGAGCAGGCCCGCTTGAATGCGATCGATTAGCTCAACAAAACTTCGTGACGAACCCAGTGCGATTTGTGAAAGCTCGTTTCGGGCCAAGAGCGATCTGGTGCGAAGTGCAGCAAACAAAAACATCAAACGTTTGCTTCGGTGATAGCGACGTGCGCCGACCGGTGAGTTTGAAATGCTTAGGTTTGTCATGGTTATAACCAATTAAACTTGTTTCATGCCCGAAAGCTCCCAACTTGGCTCAATTCGGCCTGGTCACGGCGCAATTCGTGCAGACATTCAGGCCCTGCGAGCCTTGGCAATTCTGAGCGTTGTGGTGTTCCACTTCTGGCCTCAGTATGCTTCCGGTGGCTTTGTCGGCGTCGACATCTTTTTTGTAATTTCGGGTTATCTAATCACCGGCCAACTTTGGCGCCAGGTGCAGGCCGATGGCAAAGTTAAGTTTTCGCAGTTTTGGGCTCGGCGAGCGCGGCGCCTTTTGCCCGTTTCACTTTTAGTAATTGTGCTCACGGCGTTGGCTTCGCTGGCTGTCATGCCCAACACTCGCTCAATGCTCATTTTTGATGAGGCTTCGGCATCGGCCACGTATTGGCAAAACTGGTTGATGATTTTTAAATCGACCGACTATTTGCAGCAAAACATTAGTTCGCTTTCGCCCTTTCAGCACTTTTGGTCGCTTTCGGTTGAGGAACAATATTATATTTTTTGGCCGATACTGGTCGGGGTGGTCTTGTGGGTCAGCCTTGCCTTGCGAACCTCGCTCAAGGCTCGCTCTTGGATCGCCGCTAGCCTGCTTGGTCTGATTGTTATTGCAAGTTTGTGGGCTTCGGTTCAGCTCACTCAGACTGACCAGGCTGTGGCCTATTTCAGCACATTCACCCGCGCTTGGGAATTTGCCGGCGGCGCCTTGATTGCCGTTGTTCTAGACCAGCGATTGGTCAAAGCCGCTGAGCCTAAAGACCGGAATTTCATTTGGTTCTATGCTGGCGTCGCTCTAATGCTGACGAGCATATTTGGTTTCACTAACGACACACCTTTTCCGAGTTTCTGGGCTGCTGTGCCAACTCTGGGAGCAATGCTTGCCATTTATGGAGGTCAATCGACTCATCGCATGATGCCTCGATGGTGGTTGAGTTTGGCACCCGTGCAAACTTTGGGCGACATTTCTTATTCGCTTTATCTTTGGCATTGGCCCCTGCTTGTGCTCGTGCCGATTTGGTACGGTTCAAAATTCAACACTGATTTTTGGCCCGTAGTTTTGTTAGTTGCGTTTGCGCTCGCGTTTCTTTCGAAACACCTCATCGAAGACCCGGTGCGATTTGGCTGGCTAAGCCGCCGCAACAACTACATTCAGCTTGTAGTTTCACTTGTTGCCGTAGTTGCCGTCGTGTTCACATCTTCTTCGCTTGGAGTTCGCAGCACCGAGGTGCTGAAGCACAGCTACGCCGCCAAGGAGTTCAGACCGTTATTGGCCAATGTGCCGCTCGATATTCCAGCAGTCGATAAGCAAAAATGCGGTGTAACCACAAAGCAAGATGCCTTCATCACCTGTGACTTTGGCGACCTAAAGGGGACTATCTCGGTTGCCATGATTGGTGACTCTCACATTCGTGAGTACTTCACGCCGCTCGAAGCCATTGGCAAGGCGAACCGATGGAAGATCACAGTGATCTCAAAATCAGCTTGCCCAGCGCTCACGCCCGCTTTGAGTGCCAGCGCCAAAGAGAACCAAACCTGCGTCAACTGGCAAAACAGCCTGGCGAGTTATCTTGCAGAGCACAAAAAGTTTGACCTGATAATTTCAGCGGCCTCGACTTGGGTCACTGCGGGCATTAGGAGCGCCCCCGCTAGATTCAAAGCCCTAGTCGAAAGTCAACTGGTGCGCGGTTCAAAATGGGTTCACGTGCTCGACAACACCAAACCTCAAGAAAATTTTCTGGCTTGCATTGAAGCCCACCAGAAACAGGTAACTAAGTTCTGCTCGGTCACTAGAAAACAAGGTTTGAAACCGGCCGATCATTTGCCCGACGCCATTAGGGCTCTGCCAGGCGTGACAATCGCCGATTTCACTGACATTTATTGCTCGAAGGTGTGTTCGCCGGTGATTCGAAACATAATCGTTTATCGCGACCACAGCCATCTGACAAACACCTTCGCGGCAACACTTAGACCAGCTTTTGAAGCTGTATTGCCCAAGGAGTTTTTGAAATGATGGCGAGAGGTGTAACCAGAACCGCCGCTGCTAGAGCAGACATTCAAGCGCTTCGAGCTTTGGCTATCGCCTCGGTTTTCATCTATCACCTTTGGCCGACCCACTTTAGCGGCGGTTTTATCGGCGTTGACATATTTTTTGTGATTTCAGGTTTTCTTATCACCGGTCAACTGTGGCGCGAGGTCGAGGTTAGCGGCCGGGTCGAGTTTGCTAAGTTTTGGGCTCGACGAGCGCGCCGACTTTTGCCTGCCTCGCTTTTAGTGATCGCAGCGACAGTTGTGGTGATTTTGATTTTTGTGCCGCCACTTTGGTACCTCGGTTTTGTCGATGAAATCACCGGCTCGGTTGGTTATGTTCAAAACTGGGTGCTGGCAGGCAAAGCAACAGATTATTTGCAAGCTAACACCGCTGATTCGCCCTTTTTGCATTTTTGGTCACTCTCGGTTGAAGAACAGTTCTATGTTTTTTGGCCACTGATTTTGGGCCTTTTGCTGCTGCTAACCCGCGCTAAATCTTTCGCAGGCAAAATAACTCCCAAACTCGCCATCAGCTTGGGGCTTGGGCTAATCTTTGTCACCAGTTTTGCCTATTCGGTCTATCTCACTTCAGAGCAGCCTGAGCTCGCTTATTTCAGCACTTTCACTCGGGCTTGGGAGTTTTCGGGCGGTGCCTTGGTCGCAGTGATTTTCAGCAGCCGCCAACTTAACCGTCACCTGAAAGCAGCGCTGATCTGGATCGGCCTGGCGCTAATGGCGTATGGCTTTTTCAAGTTCAACTCGCACACCTCGTTCCCCGGATACTGGGCGGCCGTTCCAACTGTGGGCGCAATCGCGTTTCTGCTCGGTGGCGACAGCAAAAGCCCGCTAGCGCCTTGGTGGGCGTTCAAGTTTTGGCCCATCAAATTCTTAGGCGACATCTCTTATTCGCTTTACCTGTGGCACTGGCCAATCATTATTTTGGCCCCGTGGGTGTTGAGACAGAACCTAACAACTACTGACCGAGTGGCAATAATCGCGGTCGCGGTTGTGCTTGCTTGGCTGTCAAAGCGATATGTTGAAGACCCAATTCGATTCGGCTCGCTTTCAACTAAGCGCAATCGCACCCAGTTGCTAACCGCTGCTGGCGCGATGACTACAGTAGTGGCGTTGGCTCTCGGTTCAGCGGTTTATGCACAATCTCAGGTTGATGCCAGTTGGAGCGACACTCACCTTAACCCGCCGATTTCTAAGGTGGGCAAAGATTATCCGCGAATTGAACACAGTGTTTGCCGAGTGCAAAAAAACGACTTCGACTTTAGCTACTGCATAAAAGGCGACCCCCAGGGCAAAGTGCTAATCGGTTTATTCGGCGACTCTCACACGCGGCAATATTATGACCCGATCGAGGCTTTAGCGGTTGAGCACCATTGGAAGCTAATAGTTGCTTCAAAGAGCGCCTGCCCGTTGGCTGACGCGGCGACTCTGCCGAGCGCCGTAGCCCATATAAGTTGCAAGTCTTGGAACCAAAAGCTAGAGGCGTTCATACACTCGTCGCCTAAGTTCTCGCTAATCATTAACTCGACATCGTCATTTGTCACTGGCAACTTTGCCTCAACGGCTTTGGCTTATAAAACTGAAGTTAAAAGACTCACTTCGCATGGCACAAAGTGGCTGGTCATTCTTGACAATCCAAAGCCGCTGGCAACGTTTGTGGCCTGCGTCGAGGCTGCCGGGCAAAAAGCGGCATCAAGCTGCGGGCTTTCAAGGTCGCACGCCATGACCCCGGCCGACCCGCTGGCGCCCGCAATCAAAGGGCTGCCCGGCGTTACCTACGCTGACTACACCGACACCTACTGCTCAACAGATTATTGCCCGCCGGTAATCAAGAACACTGTTGTGTATCGCGACGACAGCCACATTTCGGCGACCTTCTCGATGACGCTAAAACCCCAACTTGAAAGTTCGATTCTGCAAGCTCTTGGCAGCTCGGCGTCGACGGGCGCAGGCGCAAAATGAGTTTTCAGCAGCCGGCCATGCCATGCAAATCTTTCGGCCTCAGGGTCGAGGTCTGCCAAGATGCAGTGCAAGTCATTTATGCTGATTTAAGCCAAGGTTTTTGCAACAAGAACCAAGCGCCAAGCTTTTTAAGGAGCAATCGAAATGAATAGGTTAAAGAACTGGCGATTCTTAGCAATCGCTTTGATTTGCCTGGGAGTTTTGGCAGGCAATGCCTACTCACTAAAAACCGGTGCGAGGCCGTTCACCCATCAAAACGCAGAATTTCGAATCAACCACTACATCGGCGACTCTGCGTGGGTTGAAAATGCGCCGCTTGTTCTGTCGAACTATTTCAAATCGGTTCACCTACTAGATGTTAAAAATGACCTGACAGTGCCAAAGGGAGTGGTGAACCCTAAGGTTCAGGGCTTCGGTGTTCAATCAGAAATTGTCAGAATTTTTAATCACGCCAGCGCAGACTACACAAACTATCCGCTTGATTACCGAAACGTCTATTTCGCAGCTCCTAGAAATAACGAAAAACTTTTCACCAGCGACAGCCTCCTAAAGTATCGCTATTGGCAACCTTCGGGCCAAGGCTATATGAACGTGCACTGTGCGCCATTAGTTGAACACAACTGCACCCTCGGCTTGTACTGGGACCCTATGCAAACTCACCGCGGCGACGACGTGACCTTCGTTGCCGTTCGAGTGCGCGAAACCGGTTTTGCGCTGATCGAACAAAACCTTTTCAACGAACTAATTAAGGCGGCAGCACATGCTTAATGAGATTCTGGTTCTGTCGCTCATAGCAGTCGGAAGCGTCTCGGGCGCTTGGCTGCTAGGTGCCCGTTCAACACTGCTTGCTATTCCAACCGGTTTGCTACTGGCCGCCACAGCGCGCATCGTGATTTTTTCTACGTGCAATATGTTCAGCATTCGCGAATATTCCGCAGGCGCCTTCTATGTCTTGCTAGCTGGCACGATTGTTGTCGCAGCGCTCAAGGCTCGCGTCGGTTTGTATCGTCCTGTAATCGTCGCCGTGGCAGCCGGGCTATTGGGTGTTTTTGCCACTCGCATACTTGGCATTATTGGCACCAGGCACGGTGACAGCTACTGGATTCTCGCCGTTTCGCACCTAATGCAAAACAGTGGTGACATGAATATTCTTGACGGTCACACCCCACTGAAGCGCGGCTTCGCGTATCCGTTGCTATTGGCACTAGGCCCGCAAGATCAGTGGCTGACCGCAATGACCCCCTACATTTTCTTTGCCATGGTCTGTGCGCTGGCGTGGGTCATCTGGGAACTCGTAAAAAATCAGCCACGCAGTCGCATTTATCTAGTTGGTTCAACGCTCGTCTTGGTCGGTTTCACAGCGACCATGCCACTTCGTGCAATCTTCTATATCAACGGCCACACACTATTTGCCGTTGGCCTAATCATCACCATTGGCGTTTCGGTGTTAGCGTTGCGCGACAAAGTGCTCTCAAACGCACATCTAGTTGCTCTATGCGCTGGCGTTTATGTTGCAACCTCAACTCGCGCCGAAGGCATCGCCATTATGGCAATCGCTATTCTGCCCGTGATTTCACTTAGGTTCTTGAGCCGATTCAAAGTGGCAATCGTAATTGCATCGCTAACCTCGTCGTTCGCGATTTGGCAGGCGACCTACAACTCTTATTTGATTCCCAACGGCATGCCCTGGGTAGTTTTTATGTTGATCTTGGTAGGCGCAGGTTTGCTGCCGATTATCAAATGGTTTGACTGGTTGCGCTTCAGAATTTTCTTCATCGGATTCATTGGTCTAATAGCGGCATTCGCTGCCGCCGAGCTCAAGTGGCACAGCGACTTTAGCCGAGGCCACAAAGCACTCGTCTATAACCTGTTCTTCAACTTTTCAACAAAGTCGCTTGGTTCGGGCGGTTGGGGTCTCATGTTCGCCGGTTTGGCGCTCTTGCTGCTGCTTGCTTTGTTCAGCCGGTGGTCGCCTGAGTTCCGCCACCTGCTAATGATTTCGGTAATGTTGATTATTGGCTCGTTCATTTCAAAGATGCTAGACGGTGGCCAGTTTGGACACCCTGATCTCGGGCGTGTGGGCTGGTCTGACAGTTTGAACCGCATGTGGATTCAGACTTTTGGTATCTTCGTAATAACAGTTGCTGTTGGCTTGATACAAAACGAAAAAATTTGGCAGCGCGCAGGCGCAAAAAACAAAGGCGAGTAACCCTTGAAACTATTCATTCAGATTCCATGCCTCAACGAGTCGGAGTTTTTGCCTGCGACACTCAAGGAACTACCTCGCGAGTTGCCAGGTATCGACGAGGTCAAATGGCTAGTTATCGATGACGGTTCGACCGACAACACCACCGAAGTTGCTCTGGCCAACGGCGTTGACTATGTTGTTCGCTTTTCACACAACCAAGGCCTTGCTTCAGCTTTTCAGGCCGGCATCGACGCCGCGCTAAAGCTTGGCGCAGACATTATCGTCAACACTGACGCCGACAACCAATACGACGCTTCAGCGATTCCCGCCCTAGTTGCCGAGATCGTCGAAGGTCGCGCCGATGTGGTTGTGGGCGACCGCGACACCCGCAAAGTGGCTGAGTTCTCGCCGCTAAAGCGCGTTTTGCAGCGTTTTGGCACCCGCGTAGTGCAGCAGTTCTCGGGCACCAACGTTCACGACGCAACCAGTGGTTTTCGCGCATTCAGCCGCGATGCAGCGCTTCAGATCAACTTGGTTACCAAGTTCACCTACACAATTGAGAGCCTAATTCAGGTTGATGATGCTTCGTTGGCTTTGACCAACGTTCCGGTCAAGCGCAACGACAGCGTTCGCCCGAGCCGCCTATTTGGCTCGACCTGGAAATACGTGCGACGCAACGGCATGACCATGATGCGAATCTATGTTCAGTACCGCCCAATGCACCTATTCGTTCCGGTAGGTTTCACACTGCTAATTCTTGCTCTTGGCGCCTGGACTCCATGGCTGATTGACGCGTTTGCAGGCCACCCTCACCAACACCTGCAGTCAACCATTTTGGGTGCTGTTTTGGCGATTTCTGGTGTTCAGGTGTTCTTGTTTGGAATCATCGCCGACTCGATCAACTCAGTTCGTTCGCTAACCACCAAGACCCTGCACCGCGTGCGCGAGATTGAGCTGCACGTAGGCGTTGAGCCTAAGATTTATCGCGAACGCAAGTAGTTAAATGGCATCGTCGCTGGCAAAGCCATTTATTGTCATTCCAGCACGCGGTGGCTCAACCGGGGTTCCCCGCAAGAACGTTAGGTTACTCGGCGGCGAACCGCTAATCGCTCGCACCATTAAAACTGCATTGGCAGCAACCTTGCCAGGCAGAGTGATTGTGATTACCGACGATGACGAAATCGAAGAAATCTCTTTGCATTACGGCGCGGTTGTGACGCGCGAAGAGAAAACCACGGGCAAAGCCACTTTAGATCAGGTCATGGTTCGCACCGTGCCATTTTTGCGCGAGATTGGCGCAACTGACTCTGATGTGCTTTTGACAATGCAGCCAACCTGCCCATTCATAACAAGTGCAAGAGTTCGCGAGGCCATGAAGGCCTTTGCTGACGGCGCTGGCTCGGTGATCACAGTCATAGACGATAGACACCTCGGATGGCGCCTCGATGAGGGCGGCAACCCGCGCCCTGATTACGCAGCTCGCGTGAATCGTCAGCAACTGCCTCCGCACTTTCGTGAATCTGGCGCGATTATTGGCGCTCGCATTGGCGATGTGGTGAAGTTTGAGACTCGCATCGTCGAGCCGATTCGCCTGATTGAAGTGCCCGAGGGTGAAGCTCTAGACATCGACACTTTTGGCGACTGGGCAGTAGCCGAGCACTTAGCAACGCGTCGCAGAATTCTTTTGCGCACCGATGCTGCTCGTGAGCTCGGCATGGGCCATGCCTATCGAACCCTGGCGCTTGCTTATGCCTTGGCTAGGCATGACATCACCATCGTCTTGAGCGTAGACAAGCCTTTGGGTGTCGGGTTTTTTCAGGAATACCCTTTTAAAGTCGAGACTGTCGAAGATGAGCTTGGCTTTCTTAACCTTGCTCGAAAGACTCGCGCCGACCTGATTGTGCTCGACCAACTCGACACCCATCAAGAGTTTGTTGCTCTTCTGGGCGAACACTCAAAAATAGTCACCTTTGAAGATTTAGGTTCTGGTGCCGAGCAGGCTGACCTATTAGTAGCCGACCTTTATGAAAACCCTCGCGTGCCTGCCGAACGCCAGCTGACAGGTGTTCAAAACTCGGTTTTGGCGCCCAGCTTTGAGAGCTTGCCTCGCAAAATCAAGTTTCGCGAAACCGTCGAAGACGTGCTGCTGCTTTTTGGCGGCACAGACCCTTCGAACCTTGCGATCAAAGCGCTTGAATCACTTCAGACCATCGATTTCAAAGGTCGGGTTACTTTGGTTCGGGGTTTGGGTGCGAGTTTGGTCGACCCAACAAAATTCAGCGGGCTCGACCTTCAGATTCTTTCTAATGTCAAGAACATGCCAGCGCTTATGGTCAAGGCCGACCTAGCGATTTCTTCGGCTGGGCGAACTATTACTGAACTAAGTTGCATCGGCGTGCCAACGTTGTGTTTAGCTCAAAACGCAAAAGAGCTCACTCACACGCACACCACTGTGAACAACGGCGTCATCATGATGGGCTTAGGTTCGCTGGTCAGCGCAGAAACTTTAGGCGCCCACATCAAAAAGCTTTGCCAAGACACCGACCTGCGTCGCACTCTGCATGAGCGTGCCTTGAGTGCAACTGCCGGGCGAAACAACACTTCGATTGTGAAGCGAATTATGCGAAAGCTTGGGCTTTAGCCGAGCTGGTGCCACTCGAGCGGCATGTCTGCCTCGATAGCTGCGATCACCGTGCGACCGACGACTTGATCCCAGCTAGCAATTTCGATGCCGATGTTACTGCGCAACGCAATTAGGTCATCGGCAGTTACAGTGTGGCCAACTGGCAAATCGCGCACCGCAATCACGCGACGTCTAGCGTTATTAATCGCTGCAGATTGTGCGTCAAGGCTGTGTTCGCGTTTGCCATAGAGTGTGCGATACAGCGCCAACTTGTCAACAAATGCGCGCAGGTCGCTTTCATCCATCGCGTGATAGTGATCGTTGCCCACGCCCTGCTTGTTATCGGTGAAGTGCTTTTCAATCACTCGAGCACCAAACAGGCTCGCGATTTCAAGTGTCGGCAAAGCTCCGTCGTCTTCAGGGCGAACGTGGTCGCTGTAACCAATCGCCACGCGACTGCCGAACTGCTCTTGCAAGACCTTGATTTGAGCCAACTGAGCGTGCTCGCGCGGGGTTGGGTAATTCAGAATGCAGTGCAATAACGTCACGCTTTTGGCGCCTGCTGTGAGCAACACGTCGAGGCTTCGCGCAATTTCGGCAAGGTCAGAAGCGCCGCAAGACATCACAACCGTGGCACCGGTGGCACCAATTTTGCGCAGCAGCGGAATGTTGGTCAGATCTGCCGACGCAACCTTGGTCACAGGCATCAACGGGGTGAGCATATCGACCGCATCGAGGTCAAATGGGGTCGACAAAAAGTCGATTCCTTGAGATTCGCAGTGGGCTGCTAGTTCAGCATATTCAGCTGGGCCAAAGTTGTCCCATCGCTGAAAAAGTTCGTATTGGCTGCTGGTTGCCTCTTTGGTTTGATCCCAATAGGCGGGGCTTGTAGTTTTCGCGGCAAGGGTTGCCGCTTTGTAGGTCTGAAATTTGGCCGCATGGCCACCGGCGCGAGCCACTTGGTCAATCATCTGTTTTGCACGCTCAAGCGAACCTTCGTGATTAACGCCGATTTCTGCGATTAGGTACGGGTTCAAATAACCAAATACACGGCCGTTGACTTCAAAATCAAACAAATCAGGCATGATCTTCTTTCGCATAATATTTCTCAGGATGCTCTGCTGTTCGAGCCGCAGCCAGCGCTTCGGGCAGTTTATCGAGGCTAGTTATAAGCGTAATGTCACCTGCGTCAATTGCGGGTTGCACATTTTGGTATCCGGTGATTGGCAACACTAAAACTTTGCAACCGAGTGCAAGGCCTTCAAAAAGTGTGGTCGAAAACGCCCCGATCAAAAACTCGCTGCGCGACACCAGGTCAAGAAAAATCGGGTCGCGGTGGCTCAGGCTGAAGTTTTTTGGCATGGTTGCGCCTTGCGATTGCGCGTGGTGTGAGGCCTCAGCTAACAGTGCCTCAAAGTCGGCGAGTGATTCGTTTGGGTGAAGGCGATAGATCACGTTGTGGTCGGGCAATGTGGCAGCAGTTTTTAGGGCCGCTGCAAATAGTTCGTTTGCTATTGCACCCTGCGAGGTGAAGAGCACCTGCTTCTCGACGATTCGGTTTTCGGCGAGCGCCTTTTGGCGATACTCCTGAAATGGCGCTGTCGGGCCTGAAACGCTCAAGTTTGTGCCTCGGGCCAACGTCACTCCATTGCCCCAATACGTTCCCCAGGTCAAAATTGTGTCGGGCGCTGCGTCGAGCTTTGGGCTTTGGCCCGACTGGGCTTGGCCTGACTTGGCTTGGCCCGAGTTCTGCGGCAAGCCAAAGCTATAGGCCGGGTGAAAAGCCGAGATAAAACCGTGCTGAATCTCGTGCACTTTGACGCCCGCACGGTGCGCACCCAAAACTATTGAGGGCTCGCTGTAGGCGTTGACGATATAGAGGTTTTTAGTGCCGAGTTTGCGAAATAGCTCAGCAAAACCGCTTCGCTCAGCAAGTGTGCGTCGCACTAACCATTGCGGATACTTCTGAAACTTTTCAAGTGTGACGCCAAACGCAGACTCAAACTCGGCGATAAGCCGTTGCCAAGCTTGCACCTGGGGTCTTCGGCTGGTGTATTTCATGATTCTGGCCACTTGCTTGGCTTTTGAGAGCGCAAAATAGGCCTTGAGACGTTCAAGATCTAACTCATCAGGGGTCGTCGGTGCAAAACTGCCCGAATCATCGATTGTGGGCAAAAAGTCGATTACGCGCACCGATTCGCCAGTTGCAAGCAGTCGCTGCCTTATTACATCGCTATAGGGCTCAGAGCCGGCCACACGGCGCCTAAAGGGCACCACAACCGAGCTAGAGCGTGCCAGGCCAGCCAGGTTGGCAATAGGCTCAATCTGCGAGTCGAGGGCATCCTTATTAAAATGCGGGTGCGGGTTATCAAAAAGCCCAAGTTCTTCGGCAAGTGCATAAAAAATGCGCGTTCGCTGCAACGCATAAAGCTGAATTGTGCCGAACCGCCTCGACAAAGCACGGGTGCGTTTCTCGATTTCAAGAAACCTGACCCAAAAAGTTGCTAAATCAACAGGTGTTGCAGTCAAAGTGCACAAACCCTTCGCAACGGGGGCCGCGAATCGACCCTCTAGTGTAATTTTAGAGCGTGGCCAACCTTAAATCTTTAGTGACCAAATTCTTTGCACCGGTTTTTTATCTGGCGCTAATCATTGGTGCTGTGTTCTATGTGCGAAGCATTCACTGGGATCAAGTTCACCTCGACAAACTCAACTGGTCTTGGGTGGTTCTGGCCGCACTGCTGGCACTGGTTCAGCGCTACTGGTATTCATTCATCTGGATTTTCCTGCTCAAGCGGCTCGGCGCAACCATTGGGCACCTTCGCTTCGAACTAATCGCGGTTTATGCCAAATCTTGGCTCGGTCGCTACATTCCCGGCGGCGTCACATGGATTCTTGGCAAAATCTATTTCGCCACCAAACTGGGCGTGTCAGCAACCAAGCTCGGAGTCAGCAGCTTTCTTGAAGGTGTGCTGCAAATCATTTCGATTCTGATCTCGGCCGTCATCTTGCTGGCTTTCGATCCAAACATTCAAGCGCTCGGATGGTGGGTTATTCCGGCCCTCATCGTCGCCGCTCTGATCGGTTTGGTCTCGGTGTATCCGCCGATTTTCAATCGGGTTTTGCAGTTTGGCTACCGCAAAGTGCGCAAAGCCGACATTGACGCCGACAGTCTGCCTACCCTGCCAACCATTGCGCGCGGTCTAGTGGCCTTCTCGGTCACCTCAGTGCTTAGCGGAATGCAGGTGTTCTGCATCGCCGCAGCGATTGACCCTCACCTTTCGCTCTCAAATGTTTTCTTCGTGATCGGTGTTTCTAACTTCTTTAGCGCTGCCAGCATGCTCGCTGTGTTCGCACCTGCCGGCTTAGGAGTGCAAGAACTAATGGCTGTGTTCCTTGCCTACGTCATCAGCCCAGCAGCGGCCGCCCTGACCGTTGTTCTGTTGCGCATTTTCAGCATCATCTTAGACGTGGTGTTTCTTGGCACAGCCATGGGTGCGAGGTCGATTTTTGGTCGCTCAAAAGCTGACTAGAAAACTTAGATTCTCGGTAGGCTTAAGTTATGACTGATGCGAAGAAGAGCAATCCGTTCAAGGTAACCAAGGCTGTTATTCCGGTGGCGGGTCTTGGAACCAGGTTTTTGCCAGCAACCAAGGCAATGCCAAAAGAGATGTTGCCGATTGTCGACAAGCCAGCGATTCAATACGTTGTTGAAGAGGCAGTGAGCGCCGGCTTGAACGACATTCTGATGATCACCGGTCGCAACAAAAACACTCTTGAGAACCACTTCGACCGCGTGGCCGAGCTTGAGTACACCCTTGACAAAAAGGGTGACCACGGCAAACTCGAGCAGGTTTTGGCATCAAACCAACTAGCCGACATCCACTACACACGTCAGGGCGACCCTCACGGTTTAGGCCACGCTGTTTTGCGTGGCAAGAGCCACGTTGCAGAACACAGCTTTGCTGTGTTGCTTGGCGACGACATCATTGACGCCCGAGACAGTGTCTTGCCAAAAATGATTGAAGTGCACGAATCAACTGGCTACAGCGTGATTGCGCTTATGGAGGTTCCGGCCGAAACCATTCACATGTACGGATGCGCTTCAGTTGAGCTCACAGATGACCCTGATGTGGTCAAGGTCACCGGTCTAGTCGAGAAGCCGAAGCGCGAAGACGCGCCTTCAAACTTGGCTGTAATCGGCCGATACGTTTTGCGTCACGAAATCTTCGAGATTCTCGAAGCCACTCCTGAAGGCCGTGGCGGCGAAATTCAACTCACCGACGGCCTTGCCATGGCGGTTGCTAAACCAGAAATCGCTGGCGGCGTTATGGGAGTTATTTTCAGAGGTCGCCGTTACGACACCGGCGACAAGCTCGACTACATCAAGGCCACGCTAAGAATCGCCGTCGACCGTGACGACCTGGGCAGTGACCTTCGCAGCTGGCTTAAAGAGTTCACGTCGACGCTATAGGCAAAGTGCCAGCCACCAAGCCCACTTCACCGATCGAAAGACCTATTCGAGTTGTCTTTCTGGTCTTTTATTTTGAAGCATGGGCTTCCCTTTCGCAGGTTTACGAAACCATGCTCAAAGACCCAGCCTTCGACCCAATCGTCGTTACGATTCCCCGCAAACTAACCGGCGACTCGGGTTATGGGGGCGAACACAGAGTTCACAAGTTCTTCAAGCGCAGAGCAATCGATCACCTTCGACTCAACTACGAAGATTCCTGGCAGAGTTTGCAAGAACTCAAGGATCTTCGGCCAGACTACGTATTTTTGAACTACCCTTGGCAACGAAACTACCAGCCAGCATTTAGGCCAGATTCGCTGGTTACTTTCACCAAGATTCTCTACACGCCATATTTCTTAGCCCCCCTTGTGAACGAGCATGAAGGCGAACTTGAGCACGATTCCACTCGTGTTGCCTCGCATTTGTACACTCAGCGTGTGCACCAGTTGGCATCGCTCATTTTTGTTCAAGACCAAGCAACGAAAGACGCCTTTAATCTGACGGAACGTGGTTCAGACCGTGTTCTATTCACCGGAGCAGCCAAACTAGATTCACTTAGGCAAAATTTTCTTGAGGTGTCTGCGAAATTGTCAGCTAAGGGCTCAGCCAGGCTCGCTCGAAAGCCTGACGCAAAACAAAAATACGACCTCAAAGTACTCTGGGCCCCCCACCACAGCTATTCCGCAGCGTGGCTAAACTTCGGCATGTTTGTGAATAGCTATCAGCAGATGCTCGAACTTGCTAAAAAATACCCAAACATAAAGTTTGTGTTGCGACCTCATCCTTTCTTATTCGGAACTCTGGTCGATCGAAGTGTGCTCAAAAATGACGTTCTCGAGAACTGGTTGCGCCAGTGGAAGGCCTTGCCTAACACGAGGTTGAACTCGAAGGCTAACTTTGTGAAGCAGTTCGCCGAGACTGACCTGCTGCTAACAGATGGAATTTCTTTTCTGGCAGAGTATCCACTAATAACAGGCAAAACGGCAGTGTTCCTTGAAAACACCAACCATTGGCAATTCAATAGACTAGGCGAGCTCGCCGCAGAGTCAAACTACCGCATCAAAGACGTGGCCGATTTCGAGTCATTCATAAAGTTAGCGTTGAAAGAAAAAGCGAACGTAGTTTTAGCGGCGCGTGCCAGAAGTGCCGCGTCGAAGCGCAGGAACAGCTTGAATAACTTGCGTAAAGAGATAGACCCGAACCCAGGCGCTGTCGCAGATTGCATTTTAGAGGCTATAGCGAATCACTTCGCAAGCAGCCCGAGCCTAGTTGATGCATCTGCATTGAGCGAGGTCGCCTGGGAGGACCAACCCGGTCGCGAACCACGCGCAGACTAGATAGTTAAATAAAAAGACCCTCATCACATTGATGAGGGTCTTTTTATTAGCTGTTTTTACCAGTACAAAGTGATGCGCACACGACGAACAGATGAACCGACTGTGTTCTCTTGAACGTTCTTGATGCTGATCAACTTAATCTTGGCGTTGATTGACTTGATGATTGCAAGTGCATTCTTAGCGCGGTCAAGCGATAGCTTGTAGTCAACCTTCAGAACTGTTGGGCCCTGAGTGAAGCCTTGAACGCTGACCATCGTAGCCATCTTGTACTTCTTGACGAAGTAGATGATCTTGTCTCTGATGGCCTTGGTCACTGCTGGTGAACCAGGTGCGAAGTTGTCAACGATGAAGCTGAACTTGCCGCCGACCTTCACTGGCAAGACAACTGGTGTCTTTGCCGGCTTAACCTTCGGGTTCGAGGTTCCCTTGACTGTTACAACTGTCTTAGCAGCAGCTACACCCGTCTTAGGGTCCTTACCGCCACACTGGAACTTTCCACCTGGAATGCCGTTTAGAGCGAACTTTCCGTTAGCGTCTGCTGTTGCTGTAATAACAACGTCGTCGCTTGTTCCAAGTACACCGTCGAAGCCAGACCAGATACAGCTCACAGTTGCCTTTGGCACCGCGGCACCGCTAGTAAACACTGCGGTACCATCGATTGCACCGTTACCGGCAGCTGCGAAGTTGGTTCCCGTTGTCTCGTTGCCTACGGCCGCAGCTGTGGTTACCCAAGTGCTGTTCGTGTCAACCTGTTTGGTGTCAGGGTCTTTAGCAGTTGAGGTGTATAGGTAGCTTGAGTTCAAGTAAGCCTTGACCTCGTAGTTACCTGGTACGACATCGAACGAGTAACGGCCCTTGCTGTCAGTTCTTACACTGTAGCTGTCGGTGCTTGCAGCGCCGACGCTCGCAGGTTGAGTGCTGCCAGCAGTAACGAGGATTCCAGCTAGAAGAGGCTCGCCTGGATCCTGAAGACCGTTGTGGTTCAGGTCAAGCCAGACGATACCGTTCAAAGTTGCGGTTCCCGATACGTTGACTGTCATGGTGTTGTGTGACTCAGTACCAAAGATGTTCGAAACGCTGTAAACAATCGTTGTGGTACCAAGGTATCCATCAGCAGGAGTGAACGTTAGGTGACCGTTGGTGGTGTCAACGTTCCAAGTGCCAACGCCATCAACTGAGACTGTGGTCTTGCAGTGGTCGTCGGCAGGGTCAACAACACATGCTGTTGAGTAGTCGATAGCCAGACCGGTGACAGTAGGTGCAAAGGTGTTTGCAGTCTGGTAGTCAACGTTTACAGTCTTCGGTGATACAACCAATGCAGCCGGTTCGTTCACAGTTACGGTCAGTTCTGCACAGTCAACCTGGTTGAACAGGTCAGACAAGCAGTAGCTAACGCCCGATACAGTGCCAGCGAAGGTGCTTAGCGGAGTAAAGGTAACGTTGCCGTTGTTTAGAACGCGGAACGTTCCCTTGCCTGCAACGACTAGTTGCTTGACACATGAGCCGCTGTCATACAGGCAAGCACTTGCAATCTGAATCTTGGTTCCGATCGCACTTGGAGTCAACGTTGCCATTGTGTTGTAGGCCACTGTCTCGCTGTCACCGGTTACAACGATTGACTGAGGTAGTCGAACGTGAACAAGAACGGTGTTCTCGCCAGTTTGTCCCTTGAAATCAGTTGCACGATAGGTTGCGGTAACGCTGTCGCCAGCGAAGGTGTCTAGCGGGGTGAATGAAACGCTGCCGTCATCGAGAACATTGAAAGTTCCCTTGCCGTCAACAACTAGGCGCTTCACGCAGTTGTCGCCATCAACTAGGCAAGCTTCGCCAACCTGAATGTAGGCACCATACACAGTTGGAGTGACATTGGCTACGTGGTTGTAGTCAACAGTCACTTCTGAAGGGTCAACCGATGGAGCGTCAGGCAACGATACATTCACCTTGACGGTGTTCTGGTCGTTCTGGCCCCATAGGTCATAGGCGCGGTAGGTAACAGTTACGCTGCCGCCGGCAAATGTGTCTAGTGGGGTGAAGATCAGAGTTCCGTCAGCTAGCACTGTGAAGGTACCTGCGCCTGTGACGGTGAAGGTGCGGTAGCAGTGCAGACCCGAAACGATGCAAGCCTGTGTTGGCTGAAGCTTGTAGCCAACGACGTTTGGTGTTACATCAGTAGCGGTGTTGTAAACGATGGTTTGTTCGTTTGAATCAACAACTGGCGCAGCAGGAGGCAACACAGTTACGCAGATCTGTGTTTGGCCATACTGACCCCAAATGTCATACACACGGTAGGTAGCGCAGATGGTTCCGCCGGCGAAGGTGTCTACCGGAGTAAACGTTACTGAACCGTCAGGCTGAACATCCCAGTCGCCCTTGCCAGGAACATTTACGTGAGTTACGCAACCGGTGCGAGTGACCAAGCAGTCGCGGTTGTCATCAACCATGTTCGAGTCAACAGTTGGCTTCACGTTGTAAGGAGTGTTGTACTCGGTGGTAACACGGGTTGTGTCAACGTTTGGAGCTGCAACCAGTGCAACGTTCACTGAGATGGTGTTCTGGCCGTACTGACCCCATAGGTCATACACACGGTACGAAGCCCAAACCACTCCACCAGCAAAGGTGTCGTAAGCATCGAACACAACGCTGCCGTCGCTAAGAACTGTGAAGCTACCCTTGCCAGCAACCTCTAGATAAGTCACGCATGACGAACCAGAAACTAGGCAAGCAGTGCCGATCTGAACGTTAGTGCCAGAAACTCCAGGAGTAACAGTCACACCAGTGTTGTAGTCGATGGTCTCGTGAACTGGCTGAACAATCGGTGCTACAGGCAAAGCCACAGTAACAACGATGGTGTTCTGACCAGTCTGACCAAAGATGTCAGTGGCACGGTAGGTAACAGTAACCAAGTCACCAGCGAAAGTTGAAAGCGGAGTGAAGGTTACGCTTCCGTCGCTAAGAACCTGGAAAGTACCCTTGCCAGCAACCTCTAGATAGGTAACACAACTGCCACCATCAACTAGACATGCAGCAGATGGATCAACCAAAGTTCCAGTAACAAACGGAACAACAGTCGCACCGCTGTTGTAGTTGATAGTTGTCAAAGACGCAGTCACAACCGGCTTAGCAGGCAACAATACCTCGACAGAGATCTGACCCTCACCAGTCTGGCCCCAAAGGTCAGTAGCACGGTAAACAGCCGTTGCCTCACCACCAGCGAAGGTAGTTAGAGGAGTGAAAGTCACACGACCATCATCAAGAACACGGAACGTGCCCTTGCCGCTAATAACCAACTCTGTAACGCAGTTGACACCGTCAACTAGGCAAGAATCACTGATCTGCAATTTGGTACCAACAACCGAAGGAACCAAAGTCGCAAATGTGTTGTAATCAACAACCTTCGCAACATCAGCAACAACCGGAGCCGAAGGCAAACCAACATAAACATCAATAGTGTTCTCAGCGAACTGACCCCACAGGTCATACGCACGATAAGTGACAGAAGCAACGCCATCAGCGAAAGTATCAACCGGGGTGAAGACAACACTGCCTTCTTCAAGAACCTTGAAGGTACCCTTGCCAGCGACAGTTACGCTCTTCAAGCAAGCTCCACCAGAAACTAGGCAAGCAAGACCAGCCTGAATCTTCGTACCCTCGACACCAGGAGTTACAGCCGCAACAGTGTTGTAATCGGTGTCCACGTTCGAATAAGCAACATAAGGAGCGACAGGCAAAATAACGGTCACTGAGTAAGTTGCTTCAGCGAACTGACCCCAAGCATCCACAATGCGATAGGTCGCAGAAGCAGTCGCGTTAGCAAAAGTGTCAACCGGAGTGAAGCGAACGTTGCCATTGTCAAGCACTTCAAAAGTGCCTTCGCCAGCAATGGCCAAGACCTTCACACAATCAGCACCATAGACCAAGCAGTACTGCGAAGGCACAAGCGAAGTGCCATCGGCATTCAAGCTGATGGTAA
>CAIYTL010000191.1 GCA_903929105.1 uncultured Micrococcales bacterium
GTTCAGGCCAACCTGAAAAACGGCAAAGCTCACGACAAGTGGGTTCAAATGATCGAGGCTCAGGGCGGCGACCTAAGTGTGCCGCTGCCACAGGCCCGCGAGAGTCACACCATCGTGGCAGCAACTGACGGTTATTTAAATCGTTTGGATGCTTTGCAGGTTGGTGTTGCAGCCTGGCGATTGGGTGCCGGTCGTGCGCGCAAAGAAGACGCAGTGCAGTTTGGCGCGGGCATAACTTTGCACGCAAAACCCGGTCAATCTGTGGTTGCTGGCCAGCCGCTGATGACGCTATTCACCGATGAAGCTTCACGTTTTGAAGCCGGGCTTGCCGCGCTTGAGGGTGGCTTTGACATTGGCGTTAGCAACGAGCCTTACAACGCTTTCGGCACAGCTCAGACCCCAAACCGTTTTGGTGGCTCGGGTAGCATTGTGATTGACCGAATCGAAGGTTAGAAAGCAAAAATGTCTGGTTTGAACCTCAAGAAGCTGCCAAAAATCTCGCTGCACGACCACCTTGACGGTGGTTTGCGCCCGCAAACAATCATCGACCTTGCCGCTGCGGTCGGCCACAAGTTGCCCACCACAGACCCGATTGAACTTGGCCAGTGGTTTGTTGATTCAGCCGATTCAGGTTCGCTGGTGCGTTACCTCGAAACTTTTGACCACACCATCGCAGTGATGCAAACCGTTGAGGGTTTGCAGCGCGTGGCCCGCGAGTTTGTGCTTGACCTCGCCGCTGATGGCGTGATTTATGGCGAAGTTCGTTGGGCACCTGAGCAGCACCTGCAGCAAGGGCTAACTCTTGACCAGGTGGTTGAGGCAGTGCAAGATGGCCTTGAACAGGGTATGGATGCCATCGAAGCTAAAGGTGGTTTTGTTCGCACCGGCCAGCTGGTCACTGCAATGCGTCACGCTGATCGCGGTCTAGAAATTGCCGAACTTGCTGTTCGCCACCGAAACTCTGGCGTGGTCGGTTTCGACATTGCCGGTGCCGAAAAAGGTTTCTTGCCAAACCGCCACAAGCTTGCGTTTGACTATTTGGCAAGCGAACTAATGCCGGTAACCGTTCACGCCGGTGAAGCTGACGGCATCGACAGCATCCATGACGCTTTGGTGTCAGGCCGGGCGCTTCGCCTAGGCCACGGTGTGCGCATCATCGAAGACATTCTGCTTTCGCGCAGCGAAAGCGACACCGACTTTGTTGAGCTTGGTCCGGTGGCTCGTTGGGTTTATGACCGTCAGATTCCGCTCGAACTTGCTGTTTCGTCAAACATGCAAACCGGTGCGGTTCAGATTGACGATGCTACGGTTAGCGACCATCCGTTTGCAGTTCTTTATGACTTGGGCTTCAAAGTCACAGTCAACACCGACAACCGTTTGATGAGCGGCACCACTTTGACTAAAGAACTTGAGCTTTTGGTCGACACCTTTGATTACACATTGGCCGACCTCGAGACTTTTCAGCTAAACGCTGCCGAAGCAGCTTTTCAAGACCTTGAACAGCGCGAAGAGCTTATGGACATGATCAGCGAAGGCTTCGCCGATTTTGCCTAACGGCAACTTAGCTAACGCTTTTAGCGCCGAGTCGGTGCTGCTGCAACGCACGGCAACTTCTTGGCGCGAGGCTATTTCGCTGGCGGGCTCAGGTTTAGTTGCTGCCGGCGTAGCCACCGATGCTTACACGCAGGCCATGATCGACGTGGTTGAGACTAACGGGCCATACATTGTGATTGCACCCGGTTTTGCTTTGGCACACGCCAGGCCGTCAGTCGAGGTTCTGCGTTGGGGCATGAGTTTGGTCACGCTAGTCGAACCAGTGCGGTTCGGGGCGGGCGCCAATGACCCAGTATCGGTGGTGGTTGGGCTTGCCGCAGTTGATAAGCAGCAACACATCGAGGCTCTGCAGTTGCTGGCCGAAAAGTTAGTTGAGCCCGAGTTTGTGAATTCTCTATTAAAACTTTCTAATTTCGAGCGGTTTGAAGACATTTTGGCTAACTAGGGTGCCAAAATAGCAAGATGAAGATTCTGGCGGTATGCGGCGAGGGCATTGGCACGTCTGTGTTGCTCAAAATGAACGCCGACCGCGTGCTAAAACGCCTAGGAATCGAAGCGCTCGTCGAAGCAACCGACATTGAAACCGCAAACGCTACCCGTGATGCTCAGATTTTTCTAACCACAGCAGGGCTGCAAGACAAACTAGTCGGCGGCGCAGCCGAAATCATTGCAATCGATAAAGTTTTTGACCTCGAAGAACTCAGCGACAAACTAGCCGCCGCAATTCTTTAAGCCAGCAAAGCCTGCATCGCAGCGGTTAACTCGCTCAAGCCAGCCCTAGCATCGGCGGCACTATTGCCTTCAACCTGCAAATAACACTTGAGTTTTGGCTCAGTGCCAGATGGCCGAACAATCACACGACGACCGTCGGCGCTGTCAAAACGCAAACCCTCAGTCGGGGGCAGACCATTTGCGCCAAGAGCAAGATCGGTCAAAGTTACCGCGTTGCCGCCAATATCGGCAGGTGGCTCAGCCCGCAAACGAGCCATGGTCGCACCAATAACACTCAAGTCAGTAACACGAATCGAAATCTGACCAGTAGCAAAAAAGCCATATTTTTCGCCCAGCTGCGCCGAAAGATCATCAAGAGTTTCGCCGCGAGCAGCTAACCGGTTCACGATGCTGGCCATCAAAACCGCCGCCGAAATGCCATCTTTATCGGGCACAACCTGAGGGTCAATGCAATAACCCAGAGCCTCTTCAAAACCGAAAATCAAATTCGGCACCTTAGAGATCCACTTGAACCCCGTCAACGTCTCGACAAACTTAAGGTTGTTAGCAGCAGCAACCCTAGCAAGCGCCGAACTCGACACAATCGAACAAGCCAAAGCCGCCGTGTTACCTGCGGCGTCGGCGGCCGAGAACCGCGACGCAATCTCGTCAGCCAAAATCAAACCAACCTCATCGCCGGTCAACTTGCGCCAGCCGCCATCGGCCAAAACATCGGCAACCGCCACAGCCAAACGGTCAGCATCAGGGTCGTTGGCCAAAATCACACCCGCACCAACCGCACTAGCCTTGGCAAACGCCAAGTCAAGAGCACCCGGTTCTTCGGGGTTAGGGAACGCGACCGTAGGAAAATCTCCGTCGGGGTGCAACTGCTCGGTGACCGTCTCGAGCGGTTGCAAGCCTGCTAAAGCCCAAAGCGGTTCAACTGTGGCCCAGCCGACACCGTGCATCGCGGTATAAACCAATTTGACCTGACTAGACGGCTGCTCGGCCACGCCGTTGACAGCCCACTTTGCGGCCGCTTGTCGGTAGGCCAAGCGAACATCCGCACCCAAAATATGCACGTTCGCCGCGCTTTCAAGGTCGGCCACTTTGGCAATCTGTTCAAACGTCGCGGTTTTAGCCACGCGCTCGATTTCGGAAGCAATTTGTTTGTCAACCGGGGCGATGATTTGCGAGCCGCCATTGGAGCCGCCCAAATAAACTTTGTAGCCATTGTCGCGCGGCGGGTTATGACTGGCTGTGACCATCACGCCCGCCGAAAGACCCAAATGTTTCACCGCAAAAGCCAAAAGCGGGGTAGGTGCATACCCGTCGAACAGATGCACCTCAACCCCTGCAGCCGCAAAAATCGCTGCCGAATCTGCAGCAAAAACATCGCTGTTGACTCGGCCATCAAAACCGATTGCCACAGTTGGCGCCGAAAAGTTTGCGTTCAAATAAGCGGCAATGCCGGCGGCCGCTTGCGCCACCAAAACTCGGTTCATGCGGTTTGGTCCAGCGCCCAACTCGCCTCGCAGGCCAGCCGTGCCAAAACCCAGGCGCGAGCTAAAACGGTCGCGCAGATTGGCAAGGTCAGTTTTGCTGCCCGCCTCGACTTTTGCAACCAGAGTTTCTAGCTCAAAGCGGGTTTCAGCATCGGGGTCTTGGGCAACCCAGGCTTTGGCGGCTGCAACAAGTTCAAGAACTTCGACGAAAGACATTTAGCAACAGACCTAAAGTTTGGCAACGATTTGAGCCAGCAGCGCGCTGATGCGCCCTTCGGCTTCGCGCCCAGCATCAATTACCTCTTGGTGGCTCAGGGGAGTCTTTTGAATTCCAGCGGCCAAGTTCGTCACAAGCGACAGCCCCAAAACCTCCATGCCCACCTGGCGGGCTGCGATTGCCTCTAGAGCAGTTGACATGCCAACAACGTGACCACCCATGACCTTGGCCATTTGAACCTCGGCCGGTGTTTCATAGTGCGGGCCGCGAAACTGCACATAAACCCCATCTTCGAGGGTGGCATCCACGGTGCGTGCCAGCTCGCGCAAACGATACGAATAAAGATCAGTGAGGTCAATAAAAGTAGCACCCTCAAGTGGGCTATCTGCGGTGAGATTAATGTGGTCGCTGATCAAAACCGGTGAGCCAGGTTTGATGGTTTCGCGAATGCCACCCGCACCGTTAGTCAAAATCATGGTCTTGACGCCAGCCGCTGCAGCGGTGCGCACTCCGTGAACAACGCGACGAACTCCGTGACCCTCGTAATAGTGGGTGCGGGCACCCAACACCAACGCGTGCTTGCCGGTCGGCAACAAAATAGAGCGGATGCTCGCCACATGGCCCTCAACCGCTGGCGGCAAAAAGCCGGGCACCGAGGCCGCCGGAATGCTAGCCACCGTTTCACCCATAAGGTCGGCGGCTTGCGCCCATCCGCTGCCCAAAGTCAACGCAATATCGTGACTTGCCACGCCCGTCTTTTCGGCGATAACCGCCGCAGCCTCTAGCGCTAGGTCAAAAGGTTCGCTTGAGCCGTGGTTGTGCAGGTTTTCAAATATTTTGCTCATCTTTTGAGTCTAGTTGGCTTGCAGTTTGTTGTTTTGGTGGGGCAGGTCACGGTTTTGCGACACAATTGACATGTGAGCGAATCAACCCTGCCAAATGCAAAAAAGAACCACCACATTGTCATCATCGGCGGTGGCCCTGGCGGCTACGAAGCTGCTTTAGCCGGTCGCCAACTTGGCGCCGATGTGACCCTTATAGAGAGCAACGGAATCGGCGGTAACGCGGTTCTAACCGACGTGGTGCCTTCAAAAGGTTTGATCTCAACCGCTGACGCAGCAAACAACGTGAAGCGTGCCGAAAAACTCGGCATAGGCTTCACCGTTGATGGCGAACAGGTTCACCCAAAAATGAAGATCGACCTGGGTGCTGTGAACCAGCGTTTGCTCGAAATGGCAAGCGAACAGTCAGCTGAAATGCGCGATTCTCTGATTGAAGCCGGCGTCAGAGTTTTGAACGGCCGCGGTCGTCTCGACGGCAACCACCACGTAATTTTTGCTCCAAAAGATGGCGGCGCTGAAGAGCGCATGGAGGCCAAAACCATCATCGTTGCCGTAGGTGCGACCCCTCGCGAACTGCCAGATGCTAAACCAGACGGCGACCGCATTTTCACCTGGAAACAGCTCTATGATCTGACCGAACTGCCTGAACACATGATTGTCGTTGGTTCGGGTGTGACCGGTGCCGAATTCGCGTCAGCTTTTCACGGCATAGGCTGTGAAGTAACCCTGATTTCGAGCCGCGACATGGTTTTGCCAAGCCAAGACCAAGACGCAGCCGAACTTATCGAAACCGTGTTTCGCAGCAAGGGCATGCACGTGCTCAACAAATCACGTGCCGACAAAGTGGTCAACACCGGCTCTGGCGTTGAAGTTACTTTGAGCGACGGAACCATCGTCAAAGGCTCGCACTGTTTGATGGCCGTCGGTTCGATTCCCAACACCAAAGACCTAGGTTTGGTTGAAGCTGGCGTTGAACTCACTGAGTCAGGTCACATCGTCACCAATAAAGTTGCCCGCACCTCACGAGCCAACGTTTATGCCGCCGGCGACTGCACAACTTTCTTGCCGCTCGCCAGCGTGAGCGCAATGCAGGGTCGAACCGCCGTGTTTCACACCATGGGCGACGTTGCAATGCCAACCCAAATTCGTAACGTCTCGGCAAACGTATTCACCTCGCCAGAAATCGCTTCAGTCGGTTGGTCGCAAGCGGCCCTCGAAGCCGGCGAGGTCAACGGGCACGTGGTCAAGTTCGACCTGCCATCAAACCCTCGCGCCAAAATGATGGGCCTAAAGTTTGGATTCATCAAAATCATTGCCTCGACCGGTGGCACCGTAATCGGTGGCGTAGTCGTCGCTAAGTCAGCCTCTGAACTGATTTATCCGATCGCCGTAGCAATCGAAAACCGATTGACCGTCGATGATTTGGCGCGCACCTTTACGGTGTATCCGTCGCTATCGGGAACCATCATGGAAGCCGCGCGGGCGCTGCACATTCCGAACGTGTAGGTCTGGCCGAACGTGTAGGTCTGGCCGAACGTGTAGGTCTGGCCGAACGTGTAGCTCGGCAGCCACCTCGACTTTTCACTATTTGTCGCAGGCTTGAACTAGCTTCGGCCTATGGCCCAAACATTGCGTTGCCCCAAGTGCAGCACCAAGACCAAGAAATATTGGTTTGCTAACAAAACCCAAGTTCTAAACGTTCACGGTGAAGTTGCCGTGCACCCCGGCGGTGCGGTCGCATGGGGGTACCCGACCCGAAGGTGCCCGCGCGGCGATTGGGTCGGCGATTGGTTCGTAATTGCGCTGCCACCCACGCCAAAACCAGGGCAGTTCGTTTTGCTTACGAATGTCGTGATGACTCTGGCAACTGGAGTCGCAGCTTTGGTAATGAGAATTGGGAGTTTAATGAAAATGGTTTCATGATGAGACGTTTCGCCAGCATTAATGATTTACCCATTAAAGAATCTGACCGAAAGTTTTTTTGGCCACTAGGTAGAAGACCTGATGACCACCCGGGACTAAGTGATTTTGGCTTCTGATAATTCCGATTCACTCGACGGTTTTGCTCATGCACTAATCCATAGTCGCCAGCATGTTTCACCTAAAAGACTGATAGCGCCAGGCCCCAACTCTACCCAAAAATTAGAAATTCTGAATGCGGCTGGGGCTGCTCCTGATCATGGAAAGGTAACGCCATGGCACTTTTACGAGGTTAGCCCCGAAAGCCGTAATTTATTGGGCGGCCTATTTGCAGATGCGCTCATTGCAAGAGACCCGGGGGCAACGCCCACTCAGGTTGACGAAGCGAGGCAGAAAGCCTTTCGCGGTCCATTACTTTTATTGGCAACCGCCAAGCTAAATAACGCGTTAGATAATATTCCCGAGCAAGAAAAACTTATCTCTGCCGGATGCGCAATTCAGAATGTCTTACTAATGGCTAATGCCTTGGGATTTGGCTCGGGTCTATCAAGCGGTAAGGCTCTATATAGCCAAAAGATGAGAGATCTATTTTTACTCAAGGATAAAGAGGAGCCCCTGTGCTTCATTACTATCGGCACTATCTCAATTCATAAACCCAACAAACAAAGACCAGATGCAAATTCTTATAGCTCTGTTTTCTAACTGAATCTATTGGATATTTTTAGATACTCAACAATTAATTAACCAAGCCACCAAGGTGTGCTGAGTAATTGTTGGCTTAAATGCATTAGCCAGATCTGAAATCAAATATTGTTTGGGTGGTAAGCGTACTGGTAAGCGGGAGCACTAAAGAAAAAGCCCCAGTTAAGGGGCTATGTCTCTGTTGTATAAAGTAAAAAGTAGTAAATATGCCAAAAATGATGGCGGAGACGAGAGGATTCGAACCTCCGATCAGAGTTTTAGCCCCGATGCTCCCTTAGCAGGGGAGTGCCTTCGACCAGCTCGGCCACGTCTCCGTATTAATGCA
>CAIYTL010000192.1 GCA_903929105.1 uncultured Micrococcales bacterium
CGCGTAGCCTCAGCGCTGCAGCCATACGCCTTTATCGCACCAGTTCTTGCATTGGTCGGTGGTTTCTTGGTTTGGCCGACCATCCAGACCATTTATTTGAGTTTCACGACAACCAACCAAGACACTGGCGAACAGACACTGTCTGGTTTCGATAACTTCGTTTCACTTTTCAACGACGGAGACTTTCTCAGCACGCTTTTCAACAACCTTCTCTGGATTCTCATCGTTCCGGCAGCCAGCGTTGTTCTAGGCCTACTAATCGCAACTGTTTCGAACAACGTAGGCCCGATTCGCGAAAAAGTCGCCAAATCGATCATCTTCTTGCCAATGGCAATCAGCTTCGTAGCTGCTTCGACCATGTGGCGTTTTCTTTATAACTATGACGCCGGTAACGTGCAGGTTGGTTTGCTCAACGCAATTGTCACCGGTCTAGGCGGCAACCCGGTGCCGTGGATGCAGATCACCGACTTCAAACTCAATGACTTGCTGCTCATGGTCATGGTGATTTGGCTGAACACTGGTTTCTCAATGGTGCTTCTTTCGGCAGCCATCAAAGCTGTTCCAGAAGAAACCGTTGAAGCAGCCGCAATCGATGGTGCAACTGGCCGTCAGACTTTCTTCAAGATTGTTCTGCCTCAGATTCGAGCTACGGCCGTTTCGGTATTCATCACCGTGCTCATCGGTGTTATGAAGATCTTCGACGTGGTTTATGCAATGACGGGCGGTAACTTCGACACCAACGTTCTCGGTGTGGCGTTCATCAAGAACTACTTCGAGTTCGGCGACACTGGCAAGGCTTCGGCAATCGTTGTCTTGCTCATGCTGGCCATTATTCCAATCATGATTTACCAGGTATACAGCTACCGCAAGCAGGAGGAACTCCGATGAGCAGAACTTTGACTTTTGCTACCAAGCTCAAGAAGTTTCGACTTGGGTCTTCACTTATTCTTCTAGCCCTGATTATTCTTTGGTTGATTCCAACCGTAGGTTTGTTTGTCACCGCCTTTAGAAATAAAGACGATGCCTACAGCAGCGGCTGGTGGACTGCCATTTTTTCACCGTTCAATCAGCACTGGACCATTGACCCATTTGTTGAGGCACTGAACGCAAACAACTTGGTGCCGAGCTTCATCTCAACCTTTGCAGTAGCGGTTCCAGCAACCGTCTTGCCGATCATGTTTGCGGCATTCGCGGCCTATGGTTTTACTTTTTTGAACTTCAAAGGCAAAGAGTTCTGGTTCGCCATCATCATCGGTTTGATGGTTGTGCCGATGCAGGCTGCTCTGGTTCCTGTGCTTCAGTTGTTCGTTGGTTTTGACAACTGGCTGAGCGACATGCAGATGAACAACCCTTCGATGTTCCAGTGGATTCCGTTTTGGGATCCAAACTATCCGTGGCACATCACCGGTGAATACCCAGCCGGTTGGATCGTTCACAGCGCGTTCGCTATGCCACTGGCGGTTTACATCTTGCGCAACTACATGATGACATTGCCGCACGCCCTAATCGAGGCAGCCCGCGTTGACGGCGCTTCTTATTACCAAATCTTCTGGAAACTTGTTATGCCAATGTCGGTTCCGGCACTCGCATCGTTTGCAATCTTTCAGTTTCTTTGGGTGTGGAATGACTATCTCGTGGCGTTCGTCTTTGTCGGCAACCACCCGGTTCTGACTTATACGTTGCTGAGCATGCTCGGCCAATACAGCCAGGGATGGCAGATTGTGGCCGCCGGCTCATTCTTTACCCTGATGGTTCCGGTCGTCGTATTCTTCGGCCTTCAGCGCTTCTTTGTGCGTGGTTTGACTACGGGTTCGGTCAAATAACAACTACTTAGGCAAAACCTTTCCTAAGACGTCGATGGTGGCTGCTTTTAGCAGTCACCATCTTCGGCAATATGCGGGCTTTAGGTATGATTTATAAAGAACCTTTTGCCTCTTAGAGCCGTTGGTTCGACCTCTTAAAGATTGCAGTTACGCGGTCTTATGAATCAGACAGGCAATACTTTGACCCCAGCAGACCTTTCGGCCGCGCTACTAGGCATCCTTGCGAATTTGCAGGCAAGTGGCGCGCTCAGCGCTGCAGACCTGCCTTCAGAAATCGCGATCGAACGCCCTAAAAACCGCGACCACGGTGACTGGGCTACGAACGCCGCCATGCAACTTTCAGGCAAGTTCGGCATGAACCCACGAGCTTTTGCTGAGGTTTTGTCGCCTGAAATCAGCAAGCTTGCCGGCGTTGAAAAAGTGGACATCGCTGGCCCCGGCTTTATCAACATCACTTTGAGTGCTGCGGCGGCGGGGGAGCTTGCCAAGAACATCGTAAGTTCGGGCAAGGCATATGGTTTGGGAACTGATCTTGCCGGCCTAAACATGAACCTCGAATTTGTTTCAGCTAACCCAACGGGCCCGATTCACATCGGTGGTGCTCGCTGGGCTGCAGTGGGCGATTCGCTGGCGCGCATTTTTGAGGCTCAAGGCGCAACAGTAACCCGTGAGTACTATTTCAACGATCACGGCGCACAGATCGACCGCTTCGCCAATTCGCTTTTGGCCAGCGCACTGGGTGAGCCAACGCCAGAAGACGGCTACGGTGGCGAATACATTCACGAAATCGCACAACGAGTGTTGGCCGAAACCGCCGTTGATGTTTTGAAGCTGCCTCGTGCCGAAGCTCAAGAGTTCTTTCGGGCTAATGGCGTCGAGATGATGTTTCAAGAGATTCGTCAAGAGCTTCACGATTTTGGCGTTGATTTCGATGTTTATTTTCACGAGAACTCGCTCTATGAGAGCAAGGCTGTTGAACGAGCGATTGAACGCCTGCGAGCCTTGGGCCACATTTTTGAACAGGATGGCGCCACCTGGTTGCGTTCGAGCACTTTTGGCGATGACCGCGATCGCGTTGTCATCAAGAGTGATGGTGAGGCCGCCTACATCGCGGGCGACTTGGCTTATTACCTAGACAAGCGTGAGCGCGGTTTTGACCGTTGCATTTACATGCTCGGAGCCGACCACCACGGTTATGTGCCGCGCATGATGGCGCTTTGTGCGGCTTATGGTGATGAGCCCGGAGTGAACCTTGAGATTTTGATTGGTCAAATGGTCAATTTGATGCGTGACGGTGAGCCGATGCGCATGTCAAAGCGCGCTGGCACTGTTGTTACGATGGCCGACTTGGTTGAGGCTGTGGGCACTGATGCGGCCCGCTATGCATTGACCCGTTCGTCAATCAACTCGAACATCGACATCGACCTCGAGCAACTTTCAAAAAAGAGCAACGATAACCCGGTCTTTTATGTTCAGTATGCACACGCCCGCACCGCACAGGTTGCCAAGAACGCAGCAAGTCTAGATGTTGACCTGAGTGAGTTCGAACCAGCTTTGCTTGACCACCCGAGCGAAGGCGAGTTGCTAGCCAAGCTCAACGACCTGCCTCGCGTGGTTGCCCAGGCTGCAGAGTTTCGCGAACCACACCGCGTTGCACGTTATCTTGAAGAAGTGGCTGGCAGCTACCACCGCTGGTACGACAACTGTCGAGTGACTCCGCTTTCGGGTGCAGAACCTGAGACGGTTCATCGCACTCGACTTTGGTTGAACAATGCCGCTGGTCAAGTTTTGAACAACGGCCTGACTCTGCTTGGCGTAAGCGCCCCGGAGCGCATGTGATGACGAAAGCAAAAGCTAACCCGTTGGCGCCGCAATGGCTTGATTTGCCAGACGACTTGAACGCGTTGAGCGCCAAGATTTGGCCGTCTAACGTTTCGCGCAGTGCGGGCGGCGAAATCACGGTTGCCGGAGTCACTGTTGGCGACTTAGCCGCCCAGTTTGGCACGCCACTTTATGTTCTTGACGAAGATGATTTTCGGGCTCGGGCAACCGGTGTGCGCAACGCCCTCGAGTCAGCTGCTAAGTCGATTGGAACAGAAGCCAAGGTTTATTACGCTGGCAAAGCTTTTTTGACCACTGAAATCGCCATGTGGATCAACGAGCTCGGCTTGAACCTTGACGTTGCCAGCGGCGGCGAGCTGGCTGTTGCTTTGGCTTCGGGCATTGACGGCAGTCGAATCGGCTTGCACGGCAACAACAAGAGCCTGTTTGAGATTGGTCGAGCAGTTTCGGCCAACGTTGGTGCCATTGTGATTGACAG
>CAIYTL010000193.1 GCA_903929105.1 uncultured Micrococcales bacterium
CGCGAACGCGATCGCTGGTTGGGCGGGTTGATTTGGCGGGGGAGGCTAGCTTAAGTGAGCCGGCGACTCCTGAAATGATTCTTGTCATGTTGATTAGAGCTTAATGCAGGCGGGCAGCTTGGTTGTCGGCGAAGATTGTTTTATGTTGCTGCCGCAGACCAAACTTGACCGCCTTTTGGGCGATCGCACGGCCAAGGCTTTTGCCCGCCACCTAGGTCTGGTTACAGTGGCCGACCTTTTGCAGCATTACCCAAGACGCTATGCGGTGCGTGGCGACTTGACGCCGATAGCTGAGGTTCCCATTGGCGAACCAGTGACTGTGGTGGCTGAGATTGTCGATTTTAAAGAACGACGAATGTCGGGCAAGACCTCGCATCTGCTTGAGGTGCGAATCACTGACGGGTCGGCTTTTTTGACTTTGACTTTTTTCAATCAGGCTTGGCGTCAAAAAGATTTGAAACCTGGTGCGCGCGGGTTGTTCGCAGGCAAGATAGGTGCGTTCAACGGGCGTTTGCAGCTAGCCCACCCCGAATATGAACTTTTTGACGACGAGGTTGATTCTGCTGAAGCATCACGTTGGGCTTTGCAGCCGATTCCGATTTACCCAGCGGCATCTTCGGTTACTACCTGGGCGATTGGTCGAGCGATGGCAGTGGTGCTAGACACATTGCCAGCGTTGGTTGATGAGTTGCCGGCAGAGGTTGTGGCTTCAGAGAACCTGCTTGCTCTAGATGATGCGATTCGCAAGATTCACCAACCTGCAGTGGCTCACGATTGGCAGAGCGCCCGAGACACCCTGCGTTTTCACGAGGCGTTTTTGCTGCAATCGGCTTTAATCCAACGCAAAGCCCAGCTGGCTCACTTGACCACTGAGGTGCGCGCGGTTGCAACCGACGGGTTATTGGCAGAGTTCGACAAGGCCTTGCCGTTTGAGTTGACCAATGGCCAGCGGTCAGTTGGCAATGAGATTCTCGAAGACCTTGCATCGGGCCACCCGATGAACCGGTTATTGCAAGGCGAAGTTGGCTCAGGCAAAACTCTTGTAGCCCTTAGGGCAATGTTGGCCGTTGCCGAATCTGGTGGCCAGTCAGCCTTGATTGCGCCAACTGAGGTTTTAGCAGCGCAGCACCTGGCGTCGATTCGGCGCACCCTTGGCGAGGCCCTTGCCGCAAAACTTGGGTTGACGCTGCTGACTGGCTCGCAGAACACTGCCGAGCGCAAACGGGCGCTTTTGCAAATCGTTAGTGGCAAGGCCCAGTTGGTTGTGGGCACTCATGCACTGCTGGCTGACAAAGTTGAGTTTTATGACCTGGCGATGGTTGTGATTGACGAGCAGCATCGGTTTGGGGTTGAGCAGCGCGAAACTTTGCGTCTGAAAGGTCGCACCGCACCACATGTGTTGACTATGACTGCCACGCCGATTCCTCGGACGTTGGCGGTGAGCGTCTTTGGCGATCTCGACATCTCAACGCTCACCGAGTTACCTGCTGGCCGCCAGGCGATTACCTCGCACGTCGTTCAGTTGAGCCAGCCGGCGTTGATTGCACGCACTTGGTCGAGGGTTGCCGAAGAAGTGGCCAAAGGGCATCAAGTTTTTGTGGTTTGCCCAAGAATTAGCGAAACGCTCGACGAGGCTCAGCCGCCACTTGAGCTTGACGATTTAGAAGAGCTGGTTGACGAAACTAACCCGAAACCACGCCGGCCTTTGGCTGCGGTTGAAACTATGGTCGAGGCGCTTCGCGCTAACCCCGTGTTGGCTGGTTTGACTATCGAGCCGATGCACGGGGCACTGGCATCCGAGTTAAAAAATGTGACCATGGCGCGTTTTGTCGCTGGCGAAATCAACGTTTTGGTTTCGACCACGGTGATTGAGGTTGGCGTTGACGTGCCGAATGCGACCCTCATGGTGGTGCTTGATGCTGATCGTTTTGGTGTTTCTCAGCTGCACCAGTTGCGCGGGCGAGTGGGTCGTGGTGGCAACGCCGGTTTGTGTCTGATGATGACCGCCGCCGAAAGCGGTTCATTGGCGCTTGAGCGAGTGCGCGCCGTTGCTGACACTCTTGATGGTTTCAAGTTGAGCGAGATCGACCTCGAGTTGCGCGGTGAGGGCGATGTTTTGGGTGCGAGCCAGTCGGGTGTGCGTTCGGGTTTGCGTTTGTTGCGGGTGTTGCGCGATGCCGACCTTATTGTGCGAGCAAGGCAAATCGCTTCAGACTTGCTAACAGCCGACCCAACCCTAGAAAAACACCCAAATTTGGCTGAAACCTTATCGAATTTAGATGCAGCCCGCCAACAGAACCTGAGCAAGGGCTAACCTAGTTTTATGTCTTCTATCGCCGTGTACCCTGGCTCATTTGACCCGCTAACGTTTGGGCATCTCAACATTGCTGCCCGCGCAGCGCACCTTTTTGATGAACTTCACATTGTTGTGGTTCACAACCCCGCCAAAAGCCCTCGTTTTTCGAGTGCTGAGCGCGTTGAACTGATTCGCGCCTCGCTAAGTGAAGCTGGTCGTTTTGGCACCCCGATGCCATCAAGCCACGTTTCGAAAATCGTGATTGATACTCTCGACAACGGTTTGTTGGTCGACTATTGCCGAATGGTTGGCGCAAAAGCTTTGCTCAAAGGTGTTCGCAACAACGCAGACCTTGAATACGAGCTTCCTATGGCCTTTGTGAACCGCGATCTGGCTGGCGTTGAAACTATTTTTATGCCCGCCAACCCGCAAAACGGTTTCGTCTCAAGCTCACTGGTCAAGCAGGTTGCCGACCTTGGCGGCTCGGTTGACAAATATGTGCCTTCAGCTGTGGCTCGCGCCTTGGCCGCTTCGGCAGCAAACCGCAACTCATAGGCCCAAAAATGAATCAAGACTCTTTTGTCGTAGCAGTTCACGACCTCATCAACAAACCTGGCAACCTTCGTCGGTTTGATTTCGAAATCTCACTCGATGAACCGTTTGGTGCCGGTGCTGTGACGTTGCCGGCCGCTTCGAAAGTGCAGTTGAGTGGGCGTTTAGAGTCAGTTCATGAGGGTATTTTGGTCACCGGTTTAGCCGAGAGTGACGCAAAAACCGAGTGCAGTCGCTGTTTAGACCCATTGACTCTGCCTGTTGAAGTAGATTTTCAAGAACTTTTCGCCTATTCTAGATACTCAGAAGATGACTTTGAGATTCAAGACGAGAAAATCGACCTTGAGCCTGTTGTCAGAGATGCGGTCGTTTTAAGCCTTCCATTTCAACCTGTTTGTAGCGAAGCCTGTCAAGGGCTTTGCGCAGAATGCGGTTTGAAGTTAGCAGACAACCCAGATCACGTTCACGAGGCGCCGATTGATTCGCGCTGGAGTGAGCTAACAAAGCTTCAGATTACAGAAGAGGACTAACATGCCAGTACCAAAGCGCCGCCTTTCGCGTTCACGCACCCACGCTCGTCGTTCACAGTGGAAGGCTGAGCCTGTTGCTCTAGTCAAGACCATCGTTAACGGCAAGACCGTTTACAGCCTTCCTCACCGTGCAAACGTGGTTGAAGACTCAGCCGGCAACGCGCTATTCATGGAATACAAGGGTCGCAAAGTAGCCGACGCCTAGTCTTCAATGACAGGTTTTGAGCAGCTGCACAAGCAACTTGGTGTTCACATTGAACCCCAGTTGTTGCAGTTAGCTCTAACTCACAGCTCGTATGCTTATGAGCAAGGCAACCTACCCAACAACGAACGTCTAGAGTTTCTAGGCGACTCGGTGTTGGGTTTTGTTGTTTCTGGGCACATTTTTAACGAGTTTCATGATCTGCCCGAGGGTGAGCTGACCAAGCTGCGTTCGGCAGTTGTCAGTGCCAAAGCTTTGACTCTGGTTGCTGAGAAAATCGGGCTTCAAGATCATTTGATGCTTGGCCGCGACAGCCTTTTATTGGTCGGTCGTGCTCGCGACGGAATCTTGGCTGATGCTGTTGAAGCCGTGCTCGGGGCAATTTTTCTAAGTTCAGGTCTTGATGCCGCCCGTGACGTTATTGAGCGTTTTGTTTTTCCGCTGCTTGAAAACCCTGATGCTTTGCGCGAAAACGCCGACCCAAAAACCACTCTGCAGATGCACTGTCAACGCAACGACATGTTGCAGCCAACTTATGAAACCAGTTTTGATGGGCCACCTCATAACCGCACATATTTTGCGCAAGTTTTTAGCGGGCTAACTTTGCTGGGTGAAGGCCGTGCGCACTCGCTCAAAGAAGCTAAGTCTGAGGCCGCCGCCGACGCCGTGGCAAAACTTGCTAACGGTTCACAAAACTCGAGCAAATAATATGCCTGAACTGCCCGAGGTTGAAACTGTTCGTGCCGGTTTAGCGCCAGCACTGACCAATGCCGTCATCAAGTCGGTTGAAATCTTTGACGTGCGCTCGCTCAAACGTCATCTGCCAGGGCCAAGCGATTTTGTGCAAACTTTGGTGGGCGCCCGCATTTTGGCGGTAGTTCGCCGAGGCAAATTTTTATGGATGCCCCTGCAGATTGCGGGTGACACTAACCCCGGTGAAACTTCACTTGCGCTTGTTGGCCACTTGGGCATGAGCGGGCAAATGTTGCTCAGGCTGCCGGGCGCTGAGCCCGATAAGTGCAACCGCGTAACAATGGTGGTTGAGGCTGCCGGGCCAGCCCAGCTTTCGAACGGCGACGCTTTTTCGGGTGGCGGTTTTGCTGCCGGCGAGCTTATAGAGTTTCGTTTCATCGACCAACGCATTTTCGGCTCGTTAGCTATCGACCGTTTGATAAACACTGCAGATGCCGGCCCTGGCGGCTTTCAAGCAGAGTTTGGCTCGAGCTCAAGTGATTTGCTGGGCGACTCAGCTCCTACCTCACCACCGAGCCTTTGGTGGTTCAACCGTTTGCCCGAAACCGCAGCGCACATCTCGCGCGATGCCCTCGACCCAGCCTTTGATGTCAAAGCTCTGATGAAGCGACTCAGCACGAAGCAAACCGGCATCAAACGGGCCCTGCTAGACCAGCAACTCATCAGTGGGGTCGGCAACATTTATGCCGATGAAGCACTTTGGGCTACAAAGCTGCACTACGACCAAACCGCTGCAACCATCAGCAGCGCAAAAATCAAAGAACTTTATGAAAATGTTGTGAGCATTTTGCGGGCCGCTGTTGCTCAAGGTGGCACTTCGTTTGATGAGCAATACAAAAACGTTAACGGTGAATCAGGGTATTTCGCGGTGTCGCTAAACGCCTATGGACAGACCGGCCAACCTTGCAAACGATGCGCAACGCTGATAAAACGAGAGCAATGGGCTAACCGAGGTTCGCATTTTTGCCCCCGATGCCAAAAGCTGCGCCCCTAAGGCGATAAAATCAAGTCTCAAAGCCCGTGCGTGCAGATTTTTGCGTGTGTGGGGTAATCCGTCACTAATGGGCCAGCGCTGAGCGCACGCCCCGAGCCTAAAGGAGTGCAGCTTGTATCTAAAAAGCTTGACACTCAAGGGCTTCAAATCTTTTGCCACCCCAACAACATTTGCTTTTGAACCTGGCGTTACCTGTGTGGTTGGCCCCAACGGCTCAGGCAAATCAAACGTGGTTGATGCACTGGCCTGGGTTATGGGCGAGCAGGGAGCTAAGACTCTGCGCGGTGGCAAGATGGAAGACGTCATTTTTGCTGGCACAACAACAAAAAGCCCACTTGGTCGCGCCGAAGTTCAGCTAACCATTGACAACACCGATGGTGCTTTGCCGATTGACTACAGCGAAGTAACCATTAGTCGCACGCTGTTTCGTAACGGCGGTTCAGAATATGCGATCAACGGCGAAGCCTGCCGTCTGCTCGACGTGCAGGAGCTTTTGAGCGACTCTGGTCTTGGCCGTGAGATGCACGTGATTGTTGGTCAGGGTCAACTTGACAGTGTTTTGCGCGCAACGCCTGAAGAGCGCCGCGGGTTTATCGAAGAAGCCGCCGGAATCTTGAAGCACCGCCGCCGCAAAGAAAAAACTGAGCGCAAGCTCGACGCCATGCAGGCCAAC
>CAIYTL010000194.1 GCA_903929105.1 uncultured Micrococcales bacterium
CAAAATGGTGTTGAACTTTGGCTTCACCAACGCTGAACTCTTTGAGCGCGTTAATCAGTTCGTTAGTGCGAAAGGCACCCATGGCCGAAAGGTTGCCTTCGAGCGACTTGAGTTCAACGAGCTTCATTTTGCCGCGCTCGCCGCGGGTCAGCGTTAGAACCATAACGTCTGCGCCGGCAGCCATGCGATCGGCAATTACGTGCCCCGTCGACAGACTCTCGTCATCGGGGTGTGCGTGAACAAACAACACACGACGGTAGTTAAAAGCTGGTTTTGCCATGTCTCAACTTTAGGCGAAATCTGACCAGTTTGCCGTTAGCCCTTGTTAGGTAAGGGTAACCTAACTTAGACTTGAGCTAGAAAACATCGAGAGGCATCATCTTTTGCTTGGCAGCTATCTGATCGGCATTCGCGAGGGCTTAGAAGCCGCGCTCATCATCAGCATCTTGGCGAGTTACCTCAAAAAAGTTGGTCAGCAAAAACAAATTCGTTCAATGCTCAGCGGCGTTGTCGCGGCCATAGTGCTTTCGGTGATCATCGGTTTAGTGCTTAGCTTGAGCCTGCAAAACCTGCCTGCTTACACACAAGAAAACATCACTGGCGTGGCTTCGATTTTGGCCGTGATTTTTATCACCTGGATGATTTTCTGGATGGCCCGCAACAGTCACAAGCTGACCTCAAACCTGCGCAATGAAGTTGATAGGGCGCTGTCGGGCTCTGCGCTCGGCCTAATCGGCGTGGCCTTCTTGGCGGTCATTCGCGAGGGCATCGAAACTTCAATTTCGCTTTGGACTGCCGCCAAAGCAACCGGCGGCGACCAGGCTTCAGTTTTTGGCGCCATTCTGGGCTTACTCTCGGCTGCAGTGATTGGCTACTTGATGTATCGCGGGGCCGTCAAAATCAACCTTGCGCTGTTTTTCAAAATCACCGGTGCATACCTAGTTTTGATTGCAGCGAGCATCTTTGCCTATGCGTTTGGCGAATTCAACGAATCTGGCCTGGTTACTTTGCTCAACGGGCCAAGCTATGACCTCAGCGCCGTGATTCCGGTCGGCTCAGTTGCCGAAGTTATTCTCAAAGGCGCCTTTGGCTTCATGGTGCAACCAACATTGCTTCAAACTTGTGCCTGGGTTTCTTTCGCTGCGATTACTGGCGGTTTATACCTAGTGCCGCGCAAAAAAATCGTTATCAAATAGGGTGTCCCCTTTTTTGGCTATTGCTACCGCCAGCCAATGCTTTTGAGCTAATTTTTGACTAGATTAGGCCTAAGCAGGCCAATTCAAACGGGCTATAGAGCATAGGGGCGACATGTCTTATATAGAAGACGGCGGATTCTTCTCACCGGTTTGCAAACACTTCATTGAACTCGAGGCAATTCGTGCCGCTACTTGGTTAAAGTGCGATTGTGGCAAGTGGTTCAACTACTATCTGCTCGTCGACTTTGAAAGTGCTAAAGGTCGCTTAGAAGTCGCTCTAGACGATGTTAACTACATCGAAGCCGAGATTGTTCGTGTCAGTTTTCAAGGCGAAAAAGCCGGGGTAAAGCGCTTCATCAAGAGCGTCATGCAATCGTTCCGCAATGCAGAAGGTGGTTCACAACCCGAGGCCATCGCAGAAAATAGAAATGTTAGAACTGTTGCTCCTGCGGTGGCTAACTCAAAATATGAAGCTCCCGCGGTCACAATTTCAACTTCAAGCACACCCAAATCTCAGGGGGCTTCAGCAGCCACAACGCCAGCGCCTCAAACACAACCACCACTTTATGCCTATGAGCCTCTGGCGCCGCCTAAACCAAAATTTCCTGAGCGCCCTCGTGGCCTAGCATCATCAGAAAACCGTCGCCAAATCGGGCTTTTTATTACAGCGGTGACCATGGTCATGGTTGCCTTCATTTCTTACATCGCTTGGGGTGCGAGCCAAACTCCACCGATTCCGCCTGCAGTGCAGGTGCCGATTGCGGCAATCGTGGTGATCGGGTTAGGCGTTGTAGCTGTGCGTGCGCGCCGATTGTCAAGGGTGCTGGCTAACGTTCTAGCAGTCACTTCGAGTGTTCTGGCACTCGTGTCGCTTTGGGCTCTTGCGAATTACAACGTGTGGGGCGCAAAGGCCGAATGGGTCGGCAGCGATTGGCGAAACTATGCCTACATGGCTTTGATTCCGTTCATTTTGGGCATCTTGACTTTGGTGCCCGGCTACCGATTCAAGTTGGCGGGCTGGCTAAACCCGACCGCTGTTCTTTTTGCAATTTCTGGCGTCATTTTCAACCTCAGCTACCAACAAGAGCTGCTTGTGGGCACTAGTGAAAAATTGAGCTTAGGGTGGCAGCTACTCACGCCGAGTATCACGTTGGTACTGGTAGTGATTGCAGGCAAATTTAGTCGTTCAAATCTAGATGAACTGCCCGACGAAGAAGGCGTGCAAAAACTCATTGGTGCTCCTGAGGCCGACCGTCGAGCTTATTACGAATTGGTCGAGCGCCACCGTGAACAGCACCTTTTGAACCGCATAAACCGATCGAGCTTGCTCGGGCTTCTAGTCGTTATGGGCGCGCACCTGCTATCTAACTTGGTCGCACTCACCGCGGGTTCGAAACTAGATGGAGCTGGGCTTTTGGTGCTTGGCTTCGCTTGGCTTGGCATAAGCATTGGCGTCGAGACAATCGGCGCGGGCTTTACCACTTCGGGCGCAGTGCCAGAGTCTATTAAGCGTGGTTCGTGGATCATGGCTCTGGGCTCAATCGGCCTTGGCGTGGCAACCGTCACCTTGAACTCTTCAGAAACGTTCAACCCGTCAAACATCGCAGTGGCGGGTGTGATTTGGGCGGTTGGTGCGGCTCTAGTCTTTTTGCCAAAAACTCTTCGCTTGGTTCGCGATAACCAGCCGTTTGCTTTTGCGGCTTACACGGCTGCATTCGCTGTGTGGGGTTCGTGGTTCGTTTATGCATCAGCTAGTAGCGCCTTAACCACACCGGCTGCTTTCACCGCTTCGGCTGTGTTTGCTGTGGTTATTGCAGCAACACTGACTGCTCAGAACTTTATTTACAAAGCTGTGAACCTTCAGGTTGCGGCAGTTTTGGCAATCTCGGCTGGGGCACTGCTAAGTTTTGGTGGCGCGCGAGTTTCAGCCGATGGCACAGCAACGCCTACCGCTGACGCAGTAGCTCTCTTGGTTGCACTAGCACTAATCAATGCCTTTACGATTGCCCACGCCTTCATAAGTAATCGAGCAAATGCTGGTGAATCAATTATTGTTCGAGGCATCAGCATCACCACTAACATCGCTGCTGTTTTTGTTGCGACACCTGCCGTTATTGGCAACCTCTATGGCGCGCACGGCAGAGCACTCGATGCCACAACTTTCTGGCCGCTTTTTGTGGTTTTGATTCTTTTTGCAGGTGCCCTATTGATTGTTCCGAATCTTGCTTTCGCTACTAAAAATGGCTCACTCTTGACCGCCCAGGGTGGCCAAACCCTGATCGGAACCTCAGTGCTTTACATGGGCGCAGGTTTCATCTATTTGCTAACTTTGGGCGGCAACCCTCATATTTTCATCACGGTGACGGGCTACACCTTTGCTGTGATGCTTGTGATTTTGAGTTACGGATACATTCGCCGGGCTGTTTGGGCCATAACCACTTCTTATGGCTTGTCGACAGTGTTTAGCATTGGTCTAGGCGAAGCGATCATGGTCTATCAGAACGCTGGTCACTCAGGTGACTCAATTACGTGGGCAGTTTGGTTCTTGATTCCGTTTGCAGCGCTGACTTACTTGCACCTGTTAGTCATGCGCCTGCGGGCCGAAGCCAGTGATTTGTACAAAGTTGGGCTTGGCGTTGGCGGCTTTGCGGTAGCCGCAATAGCTTATGAAATTACTCGCGTTGCCAATCAACGAAACACTCCCCCTAGCACTAGCACCTCAGCGCTCAGCGACTACCTAATGAACCGCGATGTGAACGTTGCCACTCTGCTCGGGTTGGGCGCGCTGGTGGTGCTGCTTCGCCTTTCGTCCGCTGTGCGCAAAGACTTGGCGCGCGACATGGTGCTCAACTTCACCGGTCTGCTGGCCTTAGGCTTGGCTCTGCTTGATTCCATCACTACGGTTGCTGACACAAGCAACGCACTACCCCACTACTTAGCGTTATCGGCAACGGTTGCTCTGCTTCTGATCAACGCTCGCACCAGCACCGCTTTGCCTCAAGTTTTGATCGCTTTCTTCGCTGGTCAGTTCTTGTTGATTCCTGCACTTAACTGGGCAGCTTCGGCTTTGCACCTCGAGGGCAGCTCAGGCGTGGCTGTCACCCTGACGGCGCCATACTTAGCCTTTTTGCTGACTCTGATTTGGTTTGGCGTCGTTCTGCGACTTGCGCCTAAATCAGTGCTTAGCTTCGGCGTAAAATCTGTGGTTTTGCCTGTTTCGGCTCTTTTCGCAGCCTATTCACTGGTGGACTTCGAGTGGCCACTAAACGTAGTAACAGGCGTAACAAACAATGTGGCTGCCCGAGCTTATGAAATGCCATACTTGCAACTGCTACTTTCGGGCTCGACACTGACATTGCTGTTTATATGGCGTTGGATCATGCGCAAAAGTGACCTGCAGCTCGGTGTAATGGTTTCTGGGCTCATCGTTTGGGCGACAGGTTCATACAACGCCTTGGGCCTTCAAACGCAAACCCAATATGCATTGTGGGCTTCTATTCTGGTTATTC
>CAIYTL010000195.1 GCA_903929105.1 uncultured Micrococcales bacterium
AGTTGACTTGACTAGGTGTTCTCGTTCGTCGATGTCTAGCTGAATCGCTCCGCGAATTGCTCTAACTGCCATGGTTAGCGACCTTTCTTCTTTGGCTTTGCCCAACCTGCGGCGCGTTTGCCGCTGCGTTTGAATTCTTCTTTAGCGCTTGCGCTTTGACCGCCAGCACCTGGGCCATAACCGGTTTCACCGTCTTTGCTGATTTCAAGTTTAGGCAATCGTTTGCCCACGTTTTTGCCTGCGCCAGCACCTTTTAGTTCGCCGCGTGGGCCTCGGCCGTTGGCTGAGCCTACAAAGTTGCGTGCTTCTTTTTTGGGCTCACCGCTGGCTGCTTTGAGCAGCTCGCTGATTTCGAGTTTGTTTAGTTGGCGCACGTGACCAGACAGCAGGCCGCCGAGGTGAATCGGACCAAACTGCTTGCGCACGAGGGCCACCACCGGAAACCCTACTTCGTCGAGCATGCGACGAACGATGCGGTTTCGGCCTGAGTGCAGCACGATTTCAACCTGGCTTTGGCCTTTTGAAATGCCCAAGACGCGAGCCCGGTCGGCGGCGATGAAACCGTCTTCGAGTTCAAAACCTTCGAGCAGCGTGTCAATAGTTTCGCTGGTCATTTCGCCTTCAACCAGCGCAAGATAGACCTTTTGCACACCGAACTTTGGGTGAGCTAGCGCGTTTGCCAGGTCTCCGTCGTTGGTGAGCAGCAGTAATCCGGTGGTTTCGGCGTCTAGTCGGCCAACGTTGAATACGCGCTCGTAGTTCACGACGTATTCGTTCAAATCTGGGCGCCCGTGTTCGTCGGCCATGGTGCTAACCACGCCAAACGGTTTGTTCAAAGCCAAATAGACTTTCGAGGTGTCAAGCTGCACGCGGTTGCCGTTGACCGTAACCTCATCAACCTCGGGGTTAATGCGCGTGCCAAGCTCGCGAACGACCTTGCCGTTGACGCGCACGCGGCCGTCGACGATCAGGCCTTCGCAAACCCGTCGCGACGCCACACCGGCGCTGGCAAGCACCTTTTGCAAGCGAACGCCTTCGGTGGCTTCGGTTGGGTTTTCAAGAGTTGAGCTCCATGAGCCACCAAAGTCGCCGTCGATGATGCCAGCGTAGTTATCTTCGTCTTCTTCTTCGACGTCTTCGAAGTCACCTTCAAACTCGCCGTCGACGGCTAGGTCTCCCTCGAGCGCTTCGTCATTTGCGCCGTCAAGGGGCGGGTATGCCTCGGCAAAGTCGCGTGGCGGTCGGTTGCCGCGCTCGTCGCGGCCCAAACGTGGGTTTGAACGGCCTGGGCGGTCATTGGGGTTGTTAAAGTTCGACATTAAAATCACTCATCGCATCTGGTAGGAAAGGGCTGATGAGAGGCAGTTCATCAAGACTGTTAATGCCAAGTTTTTCGAGCAGCAAAGGGCTCGTTCCGTAGTGAATCGCGCCTGATTCGCTGTCGGTGTAAAGCTCGCTGATTAGGCCACGGCTGAGCAGTGTGCGAACCACGCTGTCAACGTTCACGGCGCGAATCGAGGCGACTTGCCCGCGTGAAATCGGTTGTTTGTAGGCAATCACCGCGAGGGTTTCGAGGGCTGCTTGGCTTAGTTTGGTTGGGTTGTCGTTCTCTAAGAAGAGTCGAACCGCCCAGTCGAAGTTTTCGCGCACATAGAGGCGAAAACCGCCGCCCACCTCGCGCAGTTCATAGCCGTGCTCGCGAGCAACTGCGCCGGCCGCAATGGCTTCGGCGCTGAGCTTGCCATCGTATTCATCGCGCAGGTGGTTCAGCACGGTGCGAATCTCGGCAACCGGTCGGTCAAGCGCCGCAGCGAGAGCACTGAGCGACAGCGGTTGGTCGGCAACCATCAAGATTGCCTCAACTGCCGAATAAAGTTCGTGCTCATTTTCAAACGCCATAATCAACTCCTAAAGTTGCAAGTTTTTCGTCGTCAAAGTCTGCGCCAGCCCATTGAACGTCGAGGTCACCGAGCGGGCTCGCCTGTTCAAAGCTCACAGCGGCCAAACGATAAAGTTCAAGAATCGCCAAGAAGCGGGCCACGATGATGCCGCGGTCGCGCACACTGCCAAGTAGTTCTCTGAATGACACTCGACCCGAGGCGCGAAGCATTTTGACAACTTCGCTGGCTTGTTCACGCACACTAACGCGCGGCGCGTGAAGGTGGGTGAGCCCAACGGTGGGAATCTCGCGCGGCGTGAGGGTTTGTTCGGCTAGCGAGGCAAATTCTTCAACCGTGAGAGTCCATACAAGTTCTGGTGTGCTCTTAATAAAGCGTTCGTCGAGCGGAACATCGCGCGCAATGCGTCGATCTTCGCCACCAATTGCCGAAGCGAACCAGGAGGCAATCTCTTTGAAGGCGCGATATTGCAATAGTCGTGCAAAAAGCAGGTCGCGCGCTTCGAGCAAAGCCACATCTTCGTTGTCGACAACCTCGCCTTTAGGCAGCAGGCCGGCAATCTTGAGGTCGAGCAGTGTGGCCGCAATCACCAAAAACTCGCTCGCTTCGTCAAGCTCAGCAGCCGAATCGAGAGTCTTTAAATATTGGATGAACTCATCGGTCACACGACTGAGCGAAACCTCGGTGATGTCGAGCTCATGTTTAGAAATCAGCGAGAGCAGAAGGTCAAACGGCCCTTCAAAGTTTTGCAGGTTGAGTGCAAAACCGGTTCCGTTTTTGTTGGCTTCGGCTAGTTCGCTGTTAAGCGCAATTGCCACGTGCCACCAATTCTCGGGCTACGGTGCGATAGCTTTCAGCTGCGATAGAAGTTGGCGCAAAACTGGTGATCGGCAAACCGGCAACTGTTGCATCAGGAAACTTCACTGTGCGACCGATAACGCTGCGGAACACTTTTTCGCCAAAGACTTCGTGCAAACGGTCGAGCACTTCGCGTGAGTGCAGGGTGCGAGGGTCATACATGGTTGCCAAAATGCCATCAACCTGAAGCGTTTCGTTCAGGTGTTCGCGAACCTTGTCGACAGTTTCGATCAGCAAAGCGACACCGCGCAGGGCAAAGAATTCACAGGCTAGCGGAATCATCACGCCGTGAGCGGCAGTCAAAGCGTTGACGGTGAGCAAGCCTAGTGAAGGCTGGCAGTCAACCATGATGAGGTCATAATCGTCGCTGACCTGCTTCAAAATGCCCTTGAGAATTTTTTCGCGACCCATTTCGCTAACCAAGCGAAGCTCAGCGGCAGAAAGGTCGATGTTGGCTGGCAAAAGGTCGACGTTTGCAACCTGAGTTTTGATGATCGCGCTCTGAGTTTTGAGCTCTTTATTCATCATGAGGTCATAAACCGTTGGCAGGTCACCGGTGTTGATGCCCAGACCAGCCGAAAGCGCGCCTTGAGGGTCAAAGTCAACCAGCAAAACCTTGCGGCCATATTCGGCGAGCGCGGCGGCAACGTTGATGGTTGTGGTGGTTTTGCCCACGCCACCTTTTTGGTTGCACATGGCAATGATGCGCGCAGGGCCGTGCGACTTTAGGGGTGTTGGCACTGCGAAACGAGTGTCTGATGGTGGTTTTGCCAAGGGGTCCTCACGACTTTCTTGTTGCAACGTTTGGCGTTGCGGGCTTTATGCTTTTGGCGCTTTTGCTTGCTATTAGCCTACCGCCGCGCACGGGGATGCGACAGCGCATAGACCTCTCGCAGCCGATCAATTGTTACAAGTGTATAAATCTGAGTTGTGGCCACTGAGGCGTGCCCGAGTAGTTCTTGCACCACGCGCACGTCGGCGCCGCCTTCGAGCAGGTGGGTTGCAAACGAGTGGCGCAAGCTGTGCGGCGATATTTCGGCACTCAAGCCTGCCCGACCAGCCGCATCACTCACGATTTGCCAAGCGCTTTGGCGGCTCAAGCGACTGCCACGGTGGTTCAAGAATAGGGCTGGAGTTGCTGTGCCCAAGACCGCCAAACCCGGACGGGTGCGGGTTATGTAGGCGTCGAGCGCTTTTTGGGCAAAACTGCCCACGAATACGATGCGCTCTTTTGAGCCTTTGCCAAACAGCCTTAGCAACCCAGGTTCAACAAGGTCATCGAGGTCAAGTGCGGTGATCTCGCTGACGCGACCACCGGTGGCATAGAGCAACTCGACCAAGGCGCGGTCGCGCAGGCGCATGAGCTCGACGTCGACTGCAGGCGCCGCAGCTTCGTCGATGCCAGGCTCAGGCCCGGCAGCTGCCAGTAGCGATTCAACCTGGCTTAGGCTCAGTGCCTTCGGCAGGCGGCGCGGGGTCTTGGGTGGCTTCACCGCATGGGCTACATCGTTTTCGGCGAGGCCTTCAATAAGCCAAAAATTGTGCAGCCCGCGCACCGCTGCCAACATGCGCGCCACAGAGGTTGCGGCCATTGCTGTGGTGCTGGTGCCATCTTTGCTCGTCACCTCGCGGGCAGCTAAATCTTTAGCGAACTCACGCACGGTTTGCTCGGTGATTGCGTTGCAGTCAAAACCTAGCTCTTGCACTGCCGGTGCACCCAGCTCGCGCTCAAGAAAGCTCAAGTAGCTCGCGAGATCGCGGCGATAGGCCGCCAAGGTGTTGTCGGCTACGCCGCGCTCAATGGCTAGGTGGCGAAGATATTCATCGACCAGCCCCAGCAGGTTTTTATTCTGTCTCAGTTGCATTCTGGCCCCACTTTAGGGCTAATGCCATGAGCCCAACTTGGGCTGCTGGGCTTTTGACTTTGCTGGCAAGAATTGATTGCACAGCCTCGTTTAGCGGCACCCAGTGCACCGTCATGTCGATTTCTTCACCCTCAAGTTCGAGGTCGTGGCCGACAAACTTTAGCCCGCGTGCCCAAAAAATACTGATTTTTTCGTCGTTGCCACCGGGAGTCGTATAAAACTCGATTAGTGGCTCGACGGTTTCGGCGAGACAATGGCTGACATCGGGAAACGCTTGGGCCTGTCCGAAAGCCGAGTTTCCGCGATCATCACCAACGTAGGCGAGACATTCACCGGGAACCAGCACGTCGCTGTCGACCCAGAGTTTTCCGCGTTGATACCGCCGCAGACCGCCGAAGAATTGGCCGCGCTGACCGAGAGCCTGTTAG
>CAIYTL010000196.1 GCA_903929105.1 uncultured Micrococcales bacterium
CGACACCGACCGCTTTTAGGTGGTTGCGCCGAATATGCTGGGTGGCTGCCAGGGCAGCACCGGGCCGTCTTCGCTAGATAAAAATGGCCGAGAATATGGCCCAAAGTTTCCTTACCTAACGATTCGCGACCAGGTTGCTGCACAGGTGGCACTTGCTGACGCAATTGGCGTGGCAAAGTGGCACAGCATAATCGGCGGTTCGATGGGCGGCATGAACGTGCTTGAGTGGGCTATTGCACACCCAGAGCGCATGGAGCGCATCGGAGTTTTTGCTGCAACAGCAGTGACCTCAGCTGACCAAATTGCCCTCAACTCAGTGCAGGTCGAAGCAATTCGCACCGACCCAGCCTTTAATAACGGCGACTACTATGACGCCAAAGCTGGCTTTGGGCCACACCGCGGTCTTGCCTTAGCGCGCCGCATGGCCCTGCTCAACTATCGTTCGTCGAACGAACTAAACGCGCGGTTCGAACGCACCTGGCAGAGCTCAGTTAGCCCGCTCGGCAAAGGCGGTAGGTTCGCCGTTGAAAGCTACTTAGACTTTCACGGCAACAAGTTCACCCGCAGGTTCGACGCCAACTCATACATCACCCTGGTTGAGGCGATGAACTCGCACGACGTTGGCCGTGGGCGAGGCTCTGTTGCCGAGGCTTTGGCCAGCATCCGAGCTAAATCGCTCGTGGTGGGTATTGACAGTGACCGGTTGTTCCCGCTGGCCGATCAGGCATTGATTGCAGAACACATTGGCGGTGAGCTAATCGGTGGCGAGTTGCGCGTGATCAGTTCAGCTTTTGGCCACGACGGTTTTTTGATCGAACACAAAATTATGACCGACCTAATCAACGAGTTGTTAAACAGCTAAACCTTGGCGGTTTCAAGTTTGGGCAAATGTTTAGCAGGTTTGCCGAGCTTGCCAATCTCAAGGTTCGACCAAACCAACAGCGCAATCAACAGCAAGTTGCGCACGCCCAAAACCAAAACGGGCAAAGGTGCTGGGCCAGACACTAAATCGACATAGAGCACGGGGTAAATCAACTGCGTCAGAAGCCCTAAGCAAAGCACCGCAATCGTGGGTTTGCGCCAGTTTTTAAGGCCAAGGGCAAGACCGAGCATCACTGGCACTACGAGCCAAAGTTGATATTGAGGCGACCCAACTTTGTTGAACACAATCAGGTCGAGAGTTGCGGTCAAGGCAGCCAAGGCAATCAGTCGATAGGAGTCGGCGCCTGCTTTGAGCGCTTTTGCAATCAGCCAAACCGTGACAGCAATCGCAACGGCCAAAGCAGCGGTCATCAGGCTTGCAACAACTTTTGTTCCATCACCCGAGACCTGGTAGGTCATTAGTGGTTCATCAAAATAGATCAATGCGTTGTTCAGGCGAAAAAATGCCAGAAAAACCCAAATGCCAGAGACCGGCGATTCAACCTGCAAACCGCGATCAGACTGCATTGTGATGAAGCTGAAGAGGTTAGAGTTGCCTCCAAGCAATGCCCCAACGCCAAGAATTCCGGCACAGGTTGCACCAACAACTAAAAGTTGCCTGCGCAATGCACTGCCCTTTTGCAACACTGCTAACACCAAAGCGACAGGCCAAACTTTTAGCCAGGCTGCCAAAGTGAACCAAAAAATTGACCAGCTAAAACTGTTCGCCAAACGCCCAACGGTGCCCGCTGCCGTTACAACGCCAGCAACTCCAAAAAGCGCGAGCGTAACGCTGATGCCGTCAAGACGAGTGATAGCGACCGGCCCAAGCAACGCTAAAAACAGAACATAAAACCAGGCTGCTTTAAATGCTGCCGGGCGTCGACCCCACGCGAGCAACTGACCCACAGCAACGATGTTAAGAACAGTGGCCATAAGCACCCAAGACTTGAGATAGTCAAAAGGCAATAGCCAGTGAGCAATGAGAATCGGCGCCCACGCGACGAACGGATACACCCACGGTGCGGCAACGCCGAGCCACTTGGTTTGCGGGTGAATCGAATCTGCCCAAGGCGCATAAACGTTGACTACGTCACCAATCGCCTCGTGCTCGAGCGTGTTGCCCAAGATGTTAAGTAGCGCGTGAACAGCCACAACCGATGCAAGAACAACATAAATGTTCTTGCTAAACACGTTCAAATAATGCCTCATCGGTCTAGTCTTTCAGACCTAAGCCGCTAGCTGACGCACAGCAAGGCGCACGGCTTCGGCAACGTCAAGCGCCGCAGGTGGGCCATCTTGAATCGCAATCTCGGCCGCCAGTGAATGCACGCGCACAGCAAGTTCTGTAACTTCAGAAATTCTTAGATTTTGAGTCAAAATGGCATCTGCGTGCACCGCCAGAAGTGCGCCGAGAATTCCAGCCAAAACGTCACCGGTTCCGGCAGTTGCCAGCCAACTCGAAGCCGGCGGCAAAATCACTGGTTCTGCGTTTGGTTCGGCAACTATTGTTTGGTGGCCCTTTAGAACGACCACTTGGCCCGTAAGCTTTGCTGCAAGACTCGCTGCCTGCAGCGTAGACAGTTCAGCAACCGCAGAAGCCTGTTGGCCCAATTGTCTGAGCAACCTTGCGAGTTCGCCAGAGTGCGGAGTCAAAATTGCGCGCCCCGAAAGCTTTGAATAATCAACTTGAGTGAGCGCTGCAGCATCGATTACTACTAACCCAAAGTCATAAATGTTCTGCAAAACAGTTTCGGTGAACGCGGTCGCCGGCATGCCCGAACCAACCACCCAGGCGTCGGCCGGCCCAGGTTGGATCACAGTTTCTGGGCGTCTCAGCAACACCAAATTCGCCGGTTCGCTCGGCCCTAAATATCGAACCATGCCAACCCCGGTTCGAACCGCACCGGTCACACCAAGCAGCGCAGCGCCAGGGTATTCTCTTGAACCCGTTATGAAGCCCACTACCCCGCGCGAATATTTGTTGTCATCAGCCGCTGGTGCGGTGAGTAACTGATTCAGATATTCTTGCGCCATAACTAAAAACATACCTTTGAGTGGAATGTTTTAGGCTTTAGCCATGGCCAAATTATTTGAATCAATCACGGTGCGCGGCTTAGAAGTGCGCAATCGAATCTGGGTTCCGCCGATGTGTGAGTATTCATGTGAGAACCGCGACGGAGTAGTCGGCGATTGGCACTTGGTTCACCTTGGTTCGATGGCCAGCGGTGGCGCCGGGCTGATTATTGCCGAAGCCACCGGAGTTGTAGCTGAGGGGCGAATCAGCCCGTGGTGCCCAGGCATCTATAACGACGAGCAAGTGCAGGCCTGGAGTCGCGTGACTAAGTTTGTTCACTCGCAAGGCGCAAAGATTGCCTTGCAACTTGCACACGCTGGCCGCAAAGCCTCGACTCACCGCGAACAATCAGGTGCAGGTTCAGTTTCGCTTGCCGAAGGTGGTTGGCAGACCGTTTCGAGCACGAATCA
>CAIYTL010000197.1 GCA_903929105.1 uncultured Micrococcales bacterium
CCACCGTGACTGTCTTGGTGCTGAAAGGTGCCGTCAATCATGTAGGTGAAAGTTTCGAAGCCGCGGTGCGGGTGCCACGGTGTGCCCTTGGGTTCCATCGGCAGATATTCAACTTCGCCCATTTGGTCCATGTGAATGAACGGGTCGATGTCGGCATAGCTCACGCCGGCAAAAGCGCGAGTAACCGGAAAACCCTCGCCTTCATAGGCCTGTGGCCCACGAGTAATCGATTTGACTGCACGGGCACGACCTTGGCTTGCGCTTAGGCGCGGCAGGGTCAGAGTGTCTGCGGTTACGGCTGGCATGTTCCTCCTACTTTCAGGTTAAGTAAATACCCTATTGACTAACTTTATTCCAGCTAGCCTAAATCTATGCCAAATCTAAGCAACTTGGATGCCCGCCAGCATGCCGCAACCGGACTCACCAGCGCCCAGGTAGCTGAACGTGAATCTGAGGGTTTAACCAACGCTCAAAAACTTGATTCGAGCCGCAGTTTTGCGAGCATTTTGCGCGCGAACCTTTTCACCCTTTTTAACGCCGTGGTCGGTGGCGCTTTTTTAGTGCTTGTAATTCTTGGCCAATTCAAAGATGCGCTTTTCGGTTTTGCCGTGATTACGAACATCACCATCGGAATCGTTCAAGAATTCATTGCCAAAAGAGCACTCGACCGTTTGGCTCTGCTTCACCAACCAACGGCCAGAGTTCGGCGCGACGGCGAAATCATGCAAATTGCGGTTCATCAAATAGTTCTCGATGACCTTTTAGAGCTTCGCGCCGGTGACCAGATTTTGGCCGACGCGGTCGTGATTGCAAACAGCGACATCGATGTTGATGAATCGCTTCTCACCGGCGAATCTGAGTCAGTTCAAAAAAATGTAGGCGATGAGCTGCTTGCTGGCTCTGGTGTGATGCAAGGCTCGGCCTCAGCTCGAGTGGTTCGGGTGGGTGCCGACACCTACGCCAGCAAAATAACACTCGAGGCAAGACGGTTTTCGTTGGTCAACTCAGAGTTGCGCAACTCACTGGCTCGAGTGGTCAAGTGGATCTCGTGGGCGCTGCTGCCGCTCATGGCAATCGCCATCAACGGTCAGTTGCAAGCTGTTGGCGGTTGGAACCAGGCCATTTCGAACGGGCGCTGGCTCGAGGCTCTGGTTGCGTCAATCGCAAGCATTGTCGGCATGGTGCCGCAGGGTCTGGTTTTGATCACCAGCATCGCTTTTGCTGTGGCAGCACTGAAACTTTCGAGGCGCAAAGTTTTGGTTCAAGAGCTGCCCGCGGTCGAGGGCTTGGCTCGAGTCGACACTATTTGCTTTGATAAAACGGGCACTCTGACCCAGGGTGAAATTCAGTTTGATGCCGTTCAAGAACTGCCCGCCGTTGGCACTTCATCGTTTCGCGACTGGCGCGAAGTTTTAGGATTTTTTGGCGCGCACCCTGATGCAAACGCCACCACACTTTGCTTGCGCGGGCACTTCGGTGCGCCAGCCGAACTGCACGCCATTGAACAAACCGCTTTCACTTCGAAGCTCAAATTTAGTCAATTCTGTTTCGAAACAGGTCAAGGTAACCAGCCGGGCAAAGGTGTTGAAACTTTCACTTTTGGTGCCCCCGAAATGGTTCTCGATTCAAAAATTCACACGGATGCCCTGGCGACCGCCAACGCGCTGGCCAGCAGTGGGCGTCGCACTCTAGTGTTAGCGGCAACCGCTGGCTCGATAGCTCAGGATTCACCCCAAACTCGAGTGCCTCTGTTGCTGGTGACGTTTCGTGAGCAGGTGAGATTCGACGCGGCTGAAACCCTGGGTTATTTCAAAGCGCAAGGTGTGAGCGTGAAGGTTATTTCTGGCGACAACCCGAACACTGTTGCTGCGGTTGCCCGCGAGGCTGGGCTCGAGTTTGCTGGCACCGGTTTTGACGCTCGAAATCTGCCCGAGAACATCACTGAGCTTGCCAACCTGCTTGAGACCGAAACAGTTTTTGGCAGGGTTACTCCCGAACAGAAGCGTGACATGGTGGCTGCAATGCAGAGTCGTGGCCATGTGATTGCCATGACCGGCGACGGAGTAAATGACGCTCTGGCGATGAAGAAGGCAGACTTAGGAATCGCGATGGGAACAGCGGCTGCAGCCACCAAAGCGGTGTCAAACCTGGTCTTGCTCGACAGCAGATTTGCTTCGCTACCTAATGTGGTCGACGAAGGTCGTCGAGTCATTGCCAACATCGACCGAGTTTCTAGGCTTTTCTTAACCAAAGTTGTTTGGGCGATGATGATGACTCTGGTCTTTGGTCTGGCAATGTGGGCTTACCCGATCTTGCCTCGGCAGATTTCGGCGATGGATGTATTCACGATCGGCGTGCCAGCTTTTGCGTTGGCCTTGCTGCCGAACCCTAAGCGATACGTTGGTGGCTTTCTGAGACGCGCACTTTATTTCTGTGTTCCTGGCGGTTTGCTAATCGGTTTTGCTGTGATTGCGCTCGACCTGTTTTATCGCAGCGCAGGTTGGGCTGTTGCGCAAGACCAGACAAGCACCGCAATCGTGATGTCGCTGGCTGGTTTATGGGTGCTCACGGCTCTGGCTCGCCCCTTTACACGCGCCAGCTTTGGCATCGTGATTGGCATGTACCTGCTAATGATCGCCACTTTTGCCGTGCCTGCTGTGGCGCAATTCTTTGGCTTTGGTGCGCTAAGCCCTCAGCAGTGGTTTGCGCCGGTTGCTCTGGGCGTTCTGGTTTGCGCGGGCTTAGAAACCGCTAATCGTGTCGTGGCCACCAAGGTATCAAGGCGCTGACGTTGCGCTGATAGTTGCGATATTCTGGGTATTTGCCCGCAGTTAGGTCTTCGGTGAACCTGGTAGAGCCGATGAAGAGCGCCGTTAGCGCCACTGCCCCGGCCAAAGACCAGTCGACTTTGCCGGTAGCCGAAATTGCAAAACCCGCAAAAACCCACCACTGTGCTTGTTCACTAAAAAAGTTCGGGTGGCGCGAAATCGAGAACAGCCCATCTTTCAAAAAGCCTGGTGTAACCACGCGGCCCGCAGCCTGTTCAGCTTTCTTAAATTGGTGAAAGTTCCACTGCTGCTGGTCGGCAACAGTCTCGAGTGACAAGAAGAACAAGAAAGCGAAAGTCAAAGCGGCATCTGCCAGGTTGAAAGCACCAGGGTTTTTAAGCACGGTGTAGGCAGGTGTTGTGATCATGAGCAAAATGGCGTTCTGCAAGCCAACGATGAACACGATGTTGAAAATCGCAAACTGCCAAGAGTTCATTTTTGCTCTCAGAACCGGCCAGCGGTAATCTTCGCCGCCTTTGACATAACCGCCTTTGCGAGCAAAGTTGAACGTTAGCCTTGCACCCCAAAGCGAAACTAACGCAGCCATAACATCTAGGCGCAAATCGTTGAAGCCGGCACCGGCAGCGAAAATCCAGGCATAGACGATTGGAATAATCGACCAGATGCGGTCAACCATCGAGTGGTCACCAGTGAGCACCGAAGCCAGCCAGACCACAACACATAGGCCAGCGCAAACATAGAGATTGAGCAACAAAGCATCCATAAAAATCGAGTCTAAGGTGCGAAATTATCGACATAAAGATTTAATAAACGCCGTTACTAAAACGTAATTTCAATAACATTGCCCGCCTAAGATATTCCTTATGTCTGAAAATACCTTTCTTCGTGGCCCTAAAGACTGGTGGCGTCAAGCCGTGGTCTACCAGATTTATCCGCGCAGCTTTGCTGACGACAATGGCGACGGCATCGGCGACCTAAAGGGCATTATCAGCCGAGTTCCTTATTTGAAAGAACTTGGCATCGACGCTGTCTGGCTCAGCCCGTTCTACCCTTCAGAACTCGCCGACGGCGGCTACGATGTTGCCGACTATCGCAACGTTGACCCGAACATTGGCACCTTGGCCGAGTTTGACCAAATGATTGACGCCCTTCACGCTGCGGGCATTCGTGCATTTGTCGACATTGTGCCAAACCACTCATCAGACCAACACGAATGGTTTCAAGCAGCGCTTAAGGCGCCAAAAGGCAGCCCAGAGCGTGACCGCTACATTTTTAGAGACGGTCTTGGCGAGAATGGCGAGATTCGCCCGAGCGAGCTGATTTCACACTTTGGCCCAACCGCATGGACTCGCATCACCGAGCCCGACGGCACACCTGGCCAGTGGTATCTGCACCTGTTTGCAAAAGAACAGCCAGATTTCAACTGGGATAACCCCGAAGTGCGCGAAGACTTTTTGAAGACACTGAAATTCTGGTCTGACCGTGGTGTTGACGGCTTCAGAGTTGACGTAGCCCACGCACTGGTAAAAGACCTGAGCGACCCACTGCCAACCCGCGAGTCATATGACATGAGTGTGATCGCACCAAACGGAACCGACAAGTTGTTTGACCGTGACGAAGTTCACGAAATTTATGCAACCTGGCGCGAACTGTTCAACACCTATGACCCACCGCGTGTAGCGGTTGCTGAAGCTTGGGTGGCAGCGAACCGTCGCCCAGCCTATGCCAGCGATAAGGGCCTCGGCCAAGCTTTTAACTTTGACCTGTTGGCTGCCCGCTGGGACAAACGAGTCTTCAACGACATCATCGACTACAACGTCAAAGAGGCTGCTCGCTCTGGTTCTTCGAGCACCTGGGTGTTCTCAAACCACGATGTGATTCGTCATGCAACCCGATTTGGCTTGCCTGACGGTTATGACTGGGCTCGTTGGTATCAGTCTGGCGGCACCGAACCAAAGCCAGACTTAGCGCTCGGTTTGGCTCGCGCCAAGGCGGCTACCCTGTTGATTTTGGCTTTGCCTGGTTCGACCTACATGTATCAAGGTGAAGAACTCGGTTTGCCTGAACACGCTGCGATTCCAAGTGACCAAATGCAAGACCCTCAGTGGTTCAGAAACCCCGGAAAGGCTGGCAGCCGCGACGGTTGCCGTGTGCCACTGCCTTGGACTGCCG
>CAIYTL010000198.1 GCA_903929105.1 uncultured Micrococcales bacterium
CGTTATGTGACCGGTGAAGTTCGCCTAAAGATGCAGGGTGGCCGAGCTGTGCCAACCGGTCGTCGCAGCGAAGAATCACTGTATGACTTTGACCTTGCAACCTACGACACCGGCGACACTTTCGACCAGTCGCTAGCCAAGGGCTTCATTGAGCTTTGGGCTTTGCCAAGCAAGATTTCAGCTAAGCGCGAGCAGAAGCACAACTAATGTCAGAGCAATCAGGCGAAGCCGGCGCTCTTTGGGGCGGCCGCTTCGAAGGCGCTACTTCGGCTGCTGTTGCTGCCTTGAGTCGCTCAATTCACTTTGACTGGCGACTTGCCAAATATGACATCGCCGGCACCCGTGCTCACATTCGCGCCCTTCAATCGGCGGGTTACCTAAACACGGCCGAACTCGAAAAGCTTGACCGCTATTTGGTTCAGCTTGCCGAGCGTGTCGAAAACGGCAGTTTCACGGCTAAACCTGCCGACGAAGATGTTCACTCGGCGCTTGAGCGCGGCCTGATCGAAATCGCTGGAGCTGAACTCGGGGGCAAGGTTCGCGCCGGTCGCAGTCGCAACGACCAAATCGCTACGCTGATTCGCACCTACCTGCTCGACGAAGCCAAGGCCATCGAGGCTTTAGTTGTCGAGCTAATTCAGATTCTCACCGCGCGCGCCGAAGAACACATGAGTGTAGCCATGCCTGGCCGCACACATTTTCAGCACGCCCAGCCTGTGCTGCTCTCGCACCAACTTTTGGCCCACGCGTGGCCTTTGGTTCGCGATTTAGAGCGCTTGGATGATTGGCGCAAGAGGGCGTCGTTCTCGCCTTATGGCGCGGCCGCACTTGCTGGCAACACCTTGGGCCTTGACCCGAATCTGGTGGCTGCCGAGCTTGGTTTGGCTGGCCCAATGCAGAACTCAATCGATGCCACTTCAAGTCGCGACGTGGTCGCTGAGTTCTCGTTCATCACCACGATGATTGGCATTAACCTCTCTCGCTTCAGCGAAGAGATCATCATTTGGGCTACCGCAGAGTTTGGTTATGTGCGCCTTGCTGATGCATTCTCAACCGGTTCGTCGATCATGCCTCAAAAGAAGAACCCAGATGTTGCCGAGCTTGCTCGCGGCAAAGCCGGTCGTTTGATTGGTGACCTGACAGGTCTGCTCGCAACTCTCAAAGGTTTGCCTCTGGCTTATAACCGCGACCTCCAAGAAGACAAAGAGCCGGTGTTCGACCAGATCGACACTCTCAAGGTTTTGTTGCCGGCTTTCAACGGCATGGTTGCAACTATGACTTTCAACGTTGAACGTCTTGAAGCTCTTGCCCCGGCTGGGTTCTCGCTAGCAACCGATGTTGCCGAGTGGCTCGTTAAAAAGAAGGTCGTGTTTCGCGACGCTCATGAAATCACTGGTCAGCTCGTTTCATACTGCGAAAAGCACGGTCTTGAGCTGCACGAGGTTCCCGACGCCGAGATGGCAGCTATTTCGCCAGCTCTAACTCCTGATGTTCGCGAAGTTCTTTCGGTTCAGGGCGCAATTCGTGCTCGCCAGGGTGCCGGTGGCACGGCATTGCCTCGCGTGCTTGACCAGATCTCAGCTCTTCGCCGACAGTTTGGCGTGCTTGACTCAGGCGAAGGCGCGACCTCTCAAGAAACGGCTAACTAATGTCTCAAACGGCCGCTGTAATTGCTAACGACGCCAGCTTTGCAAATGTTTTGCACGAACTAAAGTGGCGCGGCTTGGTTGCTCTATCAACCGATGCCGAAGAACTCGAAAAGGCCCTAGCAGGCGCCCCAATAACTTTCTATTGCGGTTTTGACCCGACAGCAGCCAGCCTTCACCTAGGCAACCTCGTGCAACTATTGACGATGCGCAGGCTGCAGTTGGCAGGGCATCATCCGTTGTGTCTAATTGGCGGATCAACCGGTCTCGTTGGCGACCCACGACCAACCGCTGAACGCACTTTGAACACCAAAGAGACAGTCGCCGAATGGGTTGAGAAACTAGGCGCGCAGTCAGCTCGGTTCTTGTCTTTTGAAGGCGCAAACCCAGCTCGCATGGTGAACAATCTTGACTGGACGGCCCCGATGAGCGCCATCGACTTTTTGCGCGACATTGGCAAATATTTTCGCGTTGGCAAAATGCTTTCAAAAGACGCCGTTAGCGCCCGTCTAAACAGCGAAAACGGCATTAGCTACACCGAGTTCAGCTATCAGATTTTGCAAGGCCTCGACTATCTTGAGCTGTTTCGCCGCTATGACTGCGTTTTGCAAACCGGCGGCAGCGACCAGTGGGGCAACCTAACCGCTGGCACCGACCTGATTCACCGTGCCGAAGGCAAAAGCGCTCACATTCTGGCAACTCCGCTGATCACCAACAGCGACGGCAAAAAGTTTGGCAAATCAGAGGGCAACGCGGTGTGGCTCGACGCCGACCTAACTAGCCCCTATGCCTTCTATCAGTTCTGGCTCAACGTTGAAGACGCTGACGTAATTGACCGACTAAAAGTTTTCACTTTCTTGACCCGCGACGAAATCGAAGCTTTGGCAGCACAGACCGCCGAAGCACCGCACCTTCGCGCCGCTCAGAAGCGTCTAGCGTTTGAAGTCACCGCAATCGTTCACTCAGCTGAGGCCGCTCAGGCCGCAATCGATGCTTCAGCAGCTCTATTTGGGCAAGGTGAATTGGCGTCGCTCGACGAATCAACCTTGGCATCAGCCCTAGGCGAACTGCCAAAAACCACCGCTGCTGCCGGCACGCCAATCACCCAACTTTTGATTGAAACCGGTTTGGTCGACTCGATTTCGGCTGGTCGCCGCGCAATCAAAGAGGGCGGCGTCTATCTAAACAACGTCAAAGTTGAAGCCGAAGACGCTGCGTTAAACGATTTGATTCACGGCAAGTTCGCAGTGTTGCGTCGAGGCAAAAAGACGCTCGCTGCAATTTTCGTCGGCTAACACCAAGCTTCACCCCGCAAAACTAAACAAGCGTGACCATCCACAGGGCTGGTAGATTTCACAGGAGACCTTATGAACGATATGCCAGAGCGCCGCGACCGCGATAGTGATCGTCCGTCACGCCCATTTCGCTCAGGCGAAGGTCGTCCACAGCGCTCGGGTGGCGACCGCGACTCACGACCACAGCGTGACGGTGAACGACCTCAGCGTTTTGGTGGCGACCGCGATAACCGCGGTGGCGACCGTAACAATCGTGGTGGCGACCGCCGCCCTGCTGCAGGTGAAGACCGTGGCCGTGGCCGCGGTGCACGTCAAGAAGGCGATCGCCCAGTCTGGCAACAACTCGTTTCGCGACCTAAAAAAGATGATGCCGAGAAAAGCCCGCTGATTCCCGAAGAAATCATGCCAGCCGACCTTGCAATGCCGGTTCGCGCCCAGCTCAAGACTCTAACTGCCGAAAACGCCGACATGGTTGCGCGTCACCTGATCATGGTGCAGATTCTGATTGACCAAGACCCAGAGCTTGCACACAAACACGCCAAAGCTGCCGCAGCCCGCGCTGGTCGCATTGCGGTTGTTCGCGAAACTATTGGAATCACTGCATACACCGTCGGTGACTACCCGTTGGCTCTTCGTGAGTTGATGACTTTTAGGCGCATTTCGGGTTCAAATGACCAGCTGCCGATCATGGTCGACTGTGAGCGAGGAATGGGTCGCCCTGACCGGGCCCTTGAACTTGGCCGTTCGGTCGATCGCAACGCCCTCGAGCCTGCCGTTCGCGTAAACCTAGCAATCGCCATGTCGGGCGCGCGTTTAGACCGTGGCGAAACCGAGTTGGCACTAGCTGAACTTCAAATCGCAGAGCTTAACCCGCAAAAAGTTTTTGACTATTCGCCAACGCTTTTCTGGGCTTATGCAGACGTGCTTGAAGACCTAAAGCGCGCCGACGAAGCTGCCAAATGGGCAAATCTTGGCGACCGCGCTGCTGCGGCTCTTGCTGCAAAAGACGGTTCAGATGACGAAGTTTTTGAGGTGCTCGAAGAGTTCAACATTCCTACCGCCGAAGAACGTCCAAAGCGCGAAGAGCGTGGTTCAGACCGTGGCGAACGCCCAAGTTATGGCGATCGCGGTTCAGACCGTGGCGAACGCCCACGCTTTGGTGGTGGCGACCGCGACCGCGGGCCGCGCCGCGATGAACGCGATTCACGCCCAAGCTATGGCGACCGCCCAGCTCGCGATGACCGTGCCCCGCGCCGAGACGATCGCGATTCACGCCCAAGCTATGGCGACCGCCCAGCCCGCGACGACC
>CAIYTL010000199.1 GCA_903929105.1 uncultured Micrococcales bacterium
ATGGTTGGTGTTGGTGCGGCCAAAGCGCTCGCCGCAGCCTTGGACAAACCGATTTATGCGGTCAACCACCTGGTTGGACACGTGGGCGTTGACATTCTTGAGCGCGGCGAACTGGTCACCCCAACCATTGCGCTGCTGGTCAGCGGGGGGCACACGTCATTACTGCTCGTGAACGACCTGCTCGATGATGTGCAACTATTGGGCGAAACCATCGACGACGCAGCTGGCGAAGCTTTTGACAAGATTGCCCGAATCATGGGTCTGAAATACCCGGGCGGGCCAGAAATTGACCGAGTTGCAGCTGCGGGTGACGCCAAAGCGGTCAAGTTTCCGCGCGGACTAACGCTTCCAAAAGACATGGCCAAACACCGCTATGACTTCAGTTTCAGCGGACTAAAAACTGCGGTGGCTCGTCACATCGAAGTCACCGAAAACGCCCAGCAGGCTGCACTCAGTGACCAGCAGACCGCCGACATCGCTGCCAGCTTCAGAGAGGCCGTGGTCGACGTGCTCATCGCCAAAGCTGTTGCTGCTTGCCTAGACCACAATGTGCCGCGCCTTTTGCTCGGCGGCGGTGTCATTGCCAACGCAAGACTTCGTGCGCTCGCCGCCGAAAGGTGCGCGGCAAACGGCATCGAGTTGCGCGTGCCGGCTTTCAAACTTTGCACCGACAATGGTGCGATGATTGCCGCGCTCGGCGCGCAGTTGATCATGAGTGGCCGCAGGGCATCCGATTTGAATTTCGGCACCGACTCGACTTTGCCGGTTACCACGGTTCAAAGCTAGACATCTTCAGCTTGCCCTCAGCGCCTATTCAGGGTTATTTCAAGAGGCTCTGCTGAACTATAAAAGTTCAGCCACACTCGCATAACTAAAGGAGCCACCATGGCAGACAAAAAGTCAAAAGCAGCAGCAAAAGAAGACATCGTTTATGCGCCCGAAGCGACAACTCCGATTACCCAGGTTTCGGCAAGCGATGACACAAAACTAAATGCTCTTTCGGTCGTTTCAATCGCCAGCTCAGCCACCGGCTTTTGTGCAGTCGCTGGCATCATCACCGGCCATGTTGCGCTTTCGCAGCTTCGCCACACCGCCGAAAAAGGTCGCGGCTTGGCTATCGCTGGTTTGATCACCGGTTATGTAGGTCTTGCTGGTTTTGCTCTAATGAGCACTCTTGCTATCGGCGGCCACTGGGCTCAAGACCGCTTCGATGGCCCTCGCAACGGTTTTGCTAACGGTCAAATCAGCAACCAGCAGGGCACCCAGCAGGGCGGCCAGTTCGGCGGCATGCGCGGTGGTCACTTTGGTGGTCGCGGTCAAGACGACAACGGTTTTGGTGCTTTTGGTGGCCAGAGCGGTCAGGTTCAGGGTCAGAGCGGAAACATTCAGGTTGGTCCGGGCCAAATGGGTCAGGGCGGCATCACTCTTGATAGCAATGGTGGTTCGACCATCACTTTGCCTAACGGTCAGACCATCACTATTCCTGACGGCCCTGGCATGATGGGCGGCCCAAACGCTGGCAACGGTCAGGTTCAGCCGACTCCGCTACCTTCAGGCGTTCAGGGCAACTAACGGTTCGGCAACTAACACGCGATGGGCGTCGCCCACTCTGGTAACTATCAGGGTGGCGGCGCCTTCGCCTTTAAGTGCCATTTCTTTGCGCAGCTGTTCAGGAACCACGTCGCTGCCACGTTTTTTAATTTCTAAAGTTCCAATGTTGCGTTCGCGCAGGTAGGCCTTGAGTTTTTTGCGGTCAAATGCCAGGTTGTCTAGAACGCGATAGCTTTTGAGCCAAGGCGAATTTTGCACGGATGTCGCTGCCGCATCACTGCTCAAATAAGCAATCTCGTTCGCAAAAATGTGCAACCCCAGGCTGTTAGCAAGTTGCCCAAGCAGGTGAGATCGAATAATCGCGTTGTCTGGTTCATAAACAAACTCGCCAAGTTCTGCATAGGGAGCATCTAGCCGCGCGGTCGAATCGCTGGTGACCTCGTGGTGTTTGCCAGCCGCGTCGATCAGCAGTGCTGCACGTTTGATGTTGGGGCGAGCGGCTGACCCAAACCAAAGCGAAAGTTCTACTAGGTCGCCATTAACCGAAACCCACTGTGCTTCGGCAGCATCATCGATGGCCTCGTGCGGGTGGCCGGGGCCAAGTTTGATACCAGCAGAGCGATTGCCTGCGCGACTAACGTGGTTTTTGCACTGTTCAGTTACCCAGTCAAAGTTTGGCGCAAACTGTGCGGGGTCAAACTTGCGCACCGAGCGTTCGCCCTTAGCCCCTGACAACTCGCGCCGAGCCGGGTCAAAAAAGATTCCCTCAAAACCATCAAGGGCAATCGATGTCACGTCAGCCTGCTCAACTATTGCATTTTCAAAAATGTTCAGGTTATAGGTGGCAACCGCCGCAGTAACCTCGTCAAGTTCAAAGGCCGAAACTTCAAGGTCGACGCTTGCAAAAGCCAGTGACTCGGTGCCAATGCCGCAACCGAGGTCTGCGACCGAACTCAATCCAGCGTTTTTAAAACGGCCCGCGTGAAGCGCAGCAACCGAAAGGCGGCTGGCTTGCTCAAGACCAGGCTCGGTGAACAGCATGCGCCCCGCAAACTCGCCAAACTTTGCGCTGGCGCGGCGGCGCAGTTTTGCTTGGGTGAGCACAGCAGCTACCAGGGCAGCGTCAAAACCTTCGGCCCGCAGGTGACTCACAAGTTTTACAACATCAGTTTTGTTGTCATAGTCAACGCGCGCGAGCAGCTGTTGCCCTTCGGGCGACAGCAGGGCTATAAAGTCTTCGCGGTTCACAGCTCAAGCATATCTCTAGCACTGAGTTAGCACTCACCTTGACCGAGTGCTAACGAAGGTTTACACTTGAACACAGGCGCGAAAACCGCGTCCATCCCATTTTTGATAAAAAAGAGGTCATTGTGTCGGTTTCAATTAAGCCACTAGAAGATCGCATTGTTGTTCGCCCAGTTGCAGCTGAGCAGGTCACTGCTTCAGGTTTGGTAATTCCAGACACCGCAAAAGAGAAGCCACAAGAGGCAGAGGTTATTGCTGTTGGCCCAGGTCGCATCGACGACAACGGCAACCGCGTGCCACTTGATGTTGCTGTTGGCGACAAGGTCATTTTCTCAAAGTACGGCGGCACCGAGCTTAAGTTCGGCGGCGACGAGTTTCTAGTTCTTTCAGCTCGCGACGTGCTAGCTATCGTGGTTCGCTAACCACAACCGCTTTATAAAAACCCAGGCGCCGAATAACTTTCGGTGGCCTGGGTTTTTTGTTTGCTAGGGTGAAGGCGTTATCAAACTTTTGGAGGGCAACCTAAATGGCAAATAGTTTTTGTGTTAACTGTGGTGGCGCTGTTGAAGGCGTTGCTTTTTGTGCAACCTGTGGCACTCCGGTAGCGGCAGCAGCTGGAGGTTCATCGGCTGCTGGTCAGGCTTATTCGGCGCCGACCTACAGTGATGCCGCCGCAGGCAAATCGGGCAAGCCGTTGCAGACGGGTCGCCTAACCTTCGTTGAGGCGATTAAGTCGTTCTTTGCAAACTACGTCAACTTCGAAGGCCGCGCCACTCAGTCGGCCTATTGGTATGTCGTCTTGTTTAGTGTCATTGTTAGCGCGGTTACTTCGAGAATTGATGCGGCTTTAACCGGGGGCGATGGCACTCTAGGTTCGATTTCGTCGCTGGTTTCGCTTGCTTTGTTCTTGCCTGGCCTTTCAGTTGCGGTGCGTCGACTGCACGACACTGGCAGATCAGCGCGCAGCCTTTGGTTTTTGCTGCTTCCTCTTGTAGGCCCAATCATGCTCATCGTCTGGGCGGCTGGGCCAAGTGAGCCTAGAGACAATCAATACGGCCCGCGCCCTTAGTTTCATTAAATAAAAAACCCAGGCGCCGAATGACCTTCGGTGGCCTGGGTTTTTTTAGTTAACTCTTTTAGCCATAAATGTATCCGCCATGAAATGCGAAGAGCGAAAAGAAACCGATTATGGCCACTAAAACAAAAGCTGTTGATACATAACCGATGATTAGGCCAGCCAAAGCCATGCCATAACCCTGCTCTTGCGTTCGCTTGATTTGGCCGAGCGAAATATGACCACAGATGATGCCCGCAAGACTAATGCCCAAGAGGCTCGTGACGAGTGCAACAATCGCTAACGTGTTGGTGGGTTTTGCCTGGGCATATGCGGGCGCCACGCTTGGTGCGGGTGCTGCAGCAGTGCCGCAGTTAGTGCAGAAGCTGCCTGAAGTAATCTGGGTGCCGCATGTTGTGCAATAGACCATTTAGTGTGCCTTTTTACGTTTCATTCAGAGATCTAGAGGGTTGAGCTCACGGTATAAAAAGAGCCAGTAACCGCAGTGCCTAGTGCAATAACGCCAATAACAATTACGGTAAGCGCTAAAGCCGAATAACCGATTACTATGCCCGCAATTGCCATACCCCGGCCTTTCTCGCCAGTGCGTTTTATTTGGCTTAGGGCTACATGGCCAAAAATCGCTCCTACCCAGCCCAAGTACAAGAGCGAGGCTGCGATGCTTACAACCAACGCGGCGATGGCGACTCCATTTGTTTTTTGGTTCTGCAAAGCGTTCCAGTTTTGCGGCGCTGCAGCAGGTGCGGCCGTTGGCATTGAGACAGGTGAAGCTGAAATTGAGCTGCCACAGTTGGTGCAGAAAGTTCCATCGTCGCCTTGAGTTCCACAAGATGCGCAATAGGCCATTTGGAGCCATCCCCTCTATAAATCCAATAATGTGGTTGCCCCACGCCGCCATTTTAGCAATTTGTTGATTGACTAGACATGTGAATGAAAAGTCGTCGCATAAGCGTCAATTCGGTCGAGGCCTCGCTCTAGGTTTCGGCGCCTACCTAATTTGGGGCAGTTTTCCAATCATTATTTCGTTAGTTGCGTTCGCTAACCCGGCCGAAGTGGTGGTTTGGCGAATTGTTTTTGGGTTCGCTC
>CAIYTL010000200.1 GCA_903929105.1 uncultured Micrococcales bacterium
GTCAGACGGAACAGCTGGGCCGGGAGCCAATGAGGCGACATAGGCGGCAAGTTCTAGAACCTGCTGGTCGTTGAACTGAGGTGTTTTGGTTGGCATCTGCGGGCCTGAGCCCTGAGCAGGCATGCGGCCTGATGCTACCTGAAAGTTCACCGATGCAGCTCCAACCCCAATGAGGCTTGGTGCGGCAGAGGTTCCGCCGGCGTTCTGGCCGTGGCAGCTGGCGCAGTTGGCCAAGAAAAGCTTCTTGCCGGCTGCGATGTTGTCGGCATTCTTGTATGGGTCGCTGGCGTTAGCCGTGGTGACTGCACCCGATGCAACCGCATAGCCTCCGCCTGAAAGCAACAGGCCAAGAGCAATCACGATAGCTGCAGCAAATGGGCTGCGGCGGGCTGAGTTAGCTTTGCGCTTTAGAACTGACATTTCGCCTTACTTTTCTAATATGTTGCAGAAGTTACTGAAGTCTTTTTATTTGAGAACGTAGATGATCAGGAACAAGCCGATCCAGACCACGTCAACGAAGTGCCAGTAGTACGACACCACGATCGCGCTGACGGCCTCTTTGTGGCCGTATTTCTTCACCGCGAAGGTGCGGCCAATAACCAGGAGGAACGCCACAAGGCCGCCGGTAACGTGAAGTGCGTGAAAACCTGTGGTCACATAGAACGCGCTGCCATAAGAGTTTGAATCAAGTCTGATTCCCTCTGAAATCAAGTTTGAATACTCCCAAACCTGGCCTGAAACGAACATGGCGCCCATTAGGTAGCTCAAGAAGAACCATTCGACAACGCCCCACTTGACTGGTGACCAGCCCGTTGCGCGAGGCTGCATGCGCTCGGCTGCGAACACACCGAACTGAGCGGTGAAAGACGAAGCAACAAGAATCAAGGTGTTGACGAGCGCAAAAGGAACATTTAGGTGAGCTGTTTCTTGGCTCCACAGGCCCGGTGCGTGTGAGCGCAGGCTGAAATAAACCGCGAATAGACCGGCGAAGAACATGACTTCGCTGCCAAGCCAAACGATGGTACCCACCGCGGTCTGGCTAGGACGGTTGATGATGGGTGCGTTTTGCTGCGTCAAATTGATTGAAGACATGTGTTAATACTAAACCCGAGACCGTTATCTTTTCGTCATTTTTGGGCACTGAAACGGCAATTCGAGCCATAAACTTTTGCTATGACCGCTGTATTGACCTGGCCCACAGTTTTTGGCAAACTTCTGCAAAAAGCTGATCTTTCGCGAGCTGAATCGAGCTGGGTTATGCAGCAGATAATGAACGGTGAAGCAACCGAAGGTCAAATGGGTGCTTTCATGATGGGATTGCGTTCAAAAGGCGAAACCGTCGAAGAGATTTCAGGTTTGGTCGACGTGATGTTGGAGCACTCGTTGCCGCTGACCACGGGCGATGATGCCCTAGATATCGTGGGAACCGGGGGAGACCTAATTGGCACGGTGAACGTCAGTTCGATGGCGTCAATCTTGAGTGCTGCCGCTGGAATTCCGGTTTTGAAGCACGGCAGTCGTTCTGCTTCAGGCAAAACCGGGTCAAGCGAAATGCTTGAGGTTTTAGGTGTTCGTCTTGACCTTTCACCCGAGCAGGTCACAGAGGTGTTTCAGAAGGCCGGAATCACCTTCTTTTTTGCCCCAGTTTTTCACCCTGCTATGCGATTTGTTGGGCCGGTGCGCAGAGCGCTCGGGGTGCCGACAACTTTCAACTTTTTGGGGCCTTTAGCCAACCCTGCCCAGCCAGTGGCGACCTCGCTCGGTGTTGCCAACGCTGCAATCGCGCCGCTGGTTGCCGCCGAAATGGCGGCTCGCGGGCGCACCGCACTGGTTTTTCGCGGTGATGACGGCCTAGACGAGCTCACCACAACCGCAAAAAGCACAATTTGGCAGGTTTGTGGGGGAGTGGTGCGTGAATTCACCCTAGATCCGCGTGATTTTGGCATCAATTTTGTCGAAATTGATGTTTTGGTGGGTGGAGACGCCGATTTCAACGCTCAAGTAGCTCGAGACGTTTTTAGCGGCGAGCCAAGCAGCGCGGCGGCTGATTACGTTGCAAAAATTGCTGCCGCACGCGACATTGTTAAATTGAACGCGGCTGCCGGGGTAGTGGCTTATGAGCTGGCTCACGATTCTTCGCGTGCCGATGTGAGTCTTAACTTAAGATTTGAAGATGCACTAGCCAAAGTTGAGTTGGCGCTGAGCTCAGGAGCTGCCGAGGCAAAACTTTCTCAGTGGATCAACGCCAGCGCCGCCGCATAGCACTAAGCGCCAGAAACGGGCGGGGAGCCATCAAGAATCAACAAAACAAACCGCAGCGCACGATTGCTAAACAACTTGACATAATGTTCATTATCGGCGAAAAACTAACAGGATACCCGCGAGATCAAACCTGGCACCGTTTGCCAGCTGCCACTATGTCAGATGAATGCGAAGCTGCTCAGCTAGACCGTGTGGGCCAACGCTCTCACCCGTTGCTAGCAAATCTGAGACGTTCCACCAGCGCCACTCTAAAACGTCACGGTGTTCGTCTTGAGTCCATCCTGAGTTATCTAATTCAAAATCGTTCGTGCGCATCAGAAAAATCGTGTCTGTGTAGGTCTGGTAATGAATTCCGTCAGCCCAGTCCCACCGACCAGAAAGTTCTAAGAAAATCTCGCCCAAATCGTTTTCAGTGACCTTCAAACCGGTTTCTTCGCGTAGTTCGCGCACAGCGGCTTGGTGAGGTGTTTCACCAGAGTCAATGCCGCCACCAGGCGTTAGCCAGCGAGGTTCAAGACCAAGTTCAGGGTCGAAATGGGTTTTAATCAAAAAAACTTGATTCAAATCATTAACCAGCAAAACCCGCGCCGTTGGTCGGTATTTAACATGAACTTTTTCGGTCATTTCTTGCTCACCTTTATTTTGAAAGCTTTCATAGACGCCTGCATCAAGACGCCGATGCACAGGGCAAATATCACGGTGCCCTCTCTAACCTGGCCTCCCATGAGCCAACCAAGTGCCATCACGCTGCCCTCAATGACGGTTCGCACCAGCCACAGCGGCGATCCCAGAGCCTTTTGAGTGCCCACGACCAGCCCATCGCGCGGGCCTGGCCCGAACCGGCTCGAGATGTACATTCCGGTTGCAAATGCCAACAGGAGCATTCCGGCAACGAACTTTGCAAGGTTTTCTGGGTAGCTATTGAATTTTGGCAAGTGCGGCATAAATAAATCCGCGAATGCGCCAATCGATACGGCGTTTAGCAGCGTGCCAATGCCCGGCTTTTGCTTTAAGGGAATCCACGCCAAAAGCACCAAAACGCTCACCAGAGCCGTCGCCCAGCCGAAAGATAAGTGGAGTTGATTTGCA
>CAIYTL010000201.1 GCA_903929105.1 uncultured Micrococcales bacterium
CAATCGCTGAGCGTTTGGTAACTTTCGCAAAGCGCGGCGACCTTCACGCTCGCCGTCGTGTGATGCAGCAGATTCTTGACAAGAACGTTGTTCACGACCTTTTCACCAACATTGCACCGCTTGTTGCTGACCGTCAGGGTGGCTACACCCGCATCACCAAGCTCGGATACCGCAAGGGCGACAACGCTCCTATGGCGCTTATCGAGCTTGTTCTTGAGCCGGTTGAGGCTAAGCCAAGCACCAACAAGAAGCGCATCGTCAACACCATCAAGGGTTCAGATGTCGCAGCCGTTGTTGAAGAAGTTGTAGTTGAAGACGCAGTTGTCGAAGAGGCAATCGTCGAAGAAGTAGCTGTTGAAGCTGCAGCAGTTGAGGCTCCGGCCGAGGCTGTTGAAGAAGCTGCAGTTGAAGCCCCTGTCGAAGAGGCGCCAGCCGCCGAAGAAGCAGCCGAGGCGCCAGCCGCCGAAGAAGCAGCCGACGAAGCTCAGGCCTAGTCACAACTTTTTAGAACCATGAATCAGCTCGCCACCACTGAGGTAGGCGAGCTGATTCGTTTTAAGGCCCAAGTTAGTTATCACGGTGGCAACTTCAATGGTTGGGCGAAGCAACCCGATAAGCGCACGGTTCATGCCGAAATCGTGAAAGCCCTCGTCACAGTTTTTGGTGAAACTGATGATGACTTTGGCATGCGTGTTGCCGGGCGCACCGATGCCGGTGTGCACGCTCTTGCCCAAGTTTTTCACTTCGATGTGTCACCGGTTCGAATGAAGCGAATTGAGCGCGGGCCAGACCTGCTCAGTCGCTTGAACTCTTTGCTGCCGGCTGACATCCGTCTATTCAGCTGCGATGTTGCACCTGCCGGGTTCGATGCCAGATTCAGTGCGCTCTATCGCCAGTATCGCTATCGCGTCAGCGATCACGACACCCAGCGCAACCCGCTCGAGGCTGATTACACTCTGTGGCACACTCGGCCGCTAGACGCTGTGGCAATGCAGGGGGCTGCGCTAACGTTGGTTGGCCTGCACGATTTTGCATCTTTTTGCCGCCCGCGAGACTTTGGCACCACGATTCGCGACCTGCGTGAAGTTCGCGTGGTTCGAACCGAAAGCGGCGTGATCGAGATTTGGCTCACAGCTGATGCTTTTTGCCACAACATGGTTCGAGCAATCGTTGGCGCACTCATGGCCGTAGGTGGAGGCACTGCCTCGATCAGCGAGGTTGGGGCGATGTTGGCGGCCAAAAGCCGCGAAGATATGTTTAAAGTGGTTGCTCCAAAGGGTCTAACTTTGATGCAAATCGCATACCCCGCTGATGATCAGCTTGCAGCCCAAGCGATCATCACCAAGGTGCAGCGAAGCTCAACTGACGACGAATAGGCAAGTTTGGCTGCTTTTTGGCATATTAAAGGCCTAAAAGCAACAATCTTCGAAGTTAGGGTTTGACCAGCGTGGCACCTTGGCGATAGACTTGACCTTTGGTATTGGCAGTGTTTTGCTGCTGAACACAAAACTTGAATCCCGAGAAGCTCTAGTTATCTTCGTGCGCGGGTTCATTTCAATCCGACACAGAAGTAGAAGGCAAATAAGCGTGCGTACTTATTCACCAAAGGCTCACGAACTGAGCAACCAGTGGGTCATCATTGACGCCACAGACATCGTTCTCGGTCGTCTAGCAACCCACGCCGCAACACTATTGCGCGGCAAGCACAAGCCAACCTTTGCTCCTCACATGGACAACGGTGACTTCGTCATCATCATCAACGCTGAAAAAGTTGCGTTGACCGGTGCGAAGCTTGCGCAAAAGAAGGCTTACCGCCACTCAGGTTACCCAGGCGGCCTAACTGCAACCACTTATGCAGAGCTTCTTGAGAAGAACCCAGAGAAGGCTATCGAAAAGGCTATTCGCGGCATGTTGCCAAAGAACAAGCTTGGCGCAGACCAGCTTTCGAAGCTAAAGGTTTACCGCGGTGCTG
>CAIYTL010000202.1 GCA_903929105.1 uncultured Micrococcales bacterium
GTCATCGACTCGATGATCGGTCAAGACGCGGTCAACGTTGCCAAAGCATTTGAAGACGGTGTTGGAATCACCGGTGTCGTTCTGACCAAGCTCGACGGCGACGCTCGCGGTGGTGCCGCACTTTCGGTTGCCTCGGTAACAGGCAAGCCAATCATGTTTGCCTCAACCGGCGAAGCCCTCGATGCTTTCGAACCGTTCTACCCCGACCGCATGGCGAGCCGCATTCTCGACATGGGTGACATTCTGACTCTCATCGAGCAGACTCAAAAGAACTTTGACGAAGCCGAAGCTCGCGAAATGGCCGAAAAGCTTGCCAAAAACGAGTTCACTCTCGAAGACTTTCTTGACCAAATGCAACAGCTTCGCAAAATGGGCTCTCTAAAGAGCATGCTGGGCATGATGCCCGGCGCAGGCGCTATGCGAAAGCAACTAGACAACTTTGACGAAAAAGAAATCGACCGCACCGAAGCCATCATTCGGTCAATGACTCCGGGGGAGCGTCGTCAACCGAAGTTGCTCAACGGCTCACGCCGACTTCGCATCGCCCGAGGCGCTGGCACCACAGTGACCGAGGTCAATTCACTGGTAAATCGCTTTGAGCAAGCAGCCAAAATGATGAAAACCGTAGCCAAAGGTGGCGTGCCTCAAATGCCTGGAATGCCAACCATGCCAGGCATGGGTGGCGGAGGCAGCGCAACGGGCAAGAATAAGAAAAACAAGGGCAAGAGCGGTTCAAAGTCGGGCAACCCAGCCAAACGAGCAGCCGAAGCCGCTGGCCTTAACTTTGAAACTATAAACAAAGGCGAAAAGCCGGCGTCGGGTTCAGCTTTCGGGCTCGGTGGCTAAACGCCAGGCATCAAAATAAACAGCGCCACGATACTAAAAACCGCGCAGACATTTGCAACTGCGCCCAGATAATGGCAGAATAGAGCGGTTGCCTAGTATTCGACCCTCTAACCGAATGCCAACGGCAACCCCTAGAGCTTTCTTCACCGAGTGTGCCCCCACGCTCACGGTGAAACGTTCGCCCCAATACAAAAATCAGGAGCATTGTGGCTGTAAAAATCCGCCTAAAGAGAATGGGTAAAATCCGTTCACCGCACTACCGCATCGTAGTTGCCGACTCACGCACCAAGCGCGACGGCCGTGCCATCGAAGAGATCGGCCGCTACGTGCCAACCGAGCACCCTTCGGTGATTGAAGTAAACCACGAGCGTGCGCAGTACTGGCTAAGCGTTGGCGCACAGCCAACCGAGCAGGTTCTAGCTTTGCTAAAGCTAACCGGTGACTACCAGGCGTCAAAGGGCGAGAAGGCTGTTAACCGTGTTGAGGTTAAGGCTGCCAAGGTTGAGTTCGTTGCAGACGCTGCAAAGAAGACCGTTCTTCGCCCTAAGGCTGAAATTGTTGTTAAGGCCGAAGCGCCTGCAGCCGTTGAAGAAACAGCTGTTGAAGAAGCAGTTGTTGAAGCCGCCGCTGAAGAAGTTGTTGCTGAAGAAGTAGCTGTTGAAGAAGCAGCTGTTGAGGCTCCTGCAGCCGAAGCCGTTGCCGAAGAAGCACCAGCCGCTGAAGAAGCCGCCGCCGAAGAAGCACCAGCTGCTGAAGAAGCCGCTGCGCCTGCTGAAGAGGCCTAAATCGTGTTAGCCGCTGCGCTCGAACACTTGGTCAAGGGTGTCGTCGATAATCCCGACGACGCTTCAGTCACTGCACGCTCAACCTCGCGGGGCGACCTGCTTGAGATTCACGTGCACCCTGACGATCTTGGTCGAGTGATCGGGCGCAACGGCCGCACCGCCAAAGCTCTGCGAACCGTAGTGAACGCACTGGCTGACGGCAAGAAGATTCGCGTCGACATTATCGATGGTGACTTCTAACAAAACTGCGCTTCGAGTTGGTCGTCTGGTTAAGGCCCACGGCCTAAAAGGCGCATTCAAACTTGAGCTTTACACCGACAGCCCCGAACAGCGTTTCGCAGCTGGCGCCCTGCTTGATTTGCAGGTGCCCGAAACCTCACCTTGGTTTGGCAAAAAAGTCGAAGTTGCTGAGCTGCGTTTTTATAACTCAATGCCGGTGCTCTTTTTGAAAGACATCGTTGATCGCAACACTGCCGAAACTCTGGTCAAAGCCATTTTGCTGGTCAACGCAGACCTGAGCGATTTGCCTGAAGAAGAAGACGCTTGGTTCGACCACCAGCTGGTCGGCCTCAAAGTGTTGCGCGATGGTGCCCAAATTGGTGAAGTGGTTCGCGTTGACCATTTTCCGGCCCAAGACCTATTGGTTGTAAAAACTGACTCGGTCGACGAAGTTCTAGTGCCTTTTGTGAAGGCAATCGTGCCGGTTGTTGACATGGCCGCAGGCACTGTCACGGTGACCCCTCCAATCGGTTTGTTCGAAGAAGTTCTGCCCGACCTCGTGGCTACCCCTGCTGAAGGCAGCGCGGCTTTAGCTGACGCGTTAGAAGCTGACCAAGACCTCAACCCTGAGTACAGCGAAGACGAGTAGCCAAGTGCGCATCGACGCAATCAGCATTTTTGCTGACTATTTTCAAGCTCTAGACCTTTCACTGCTGGGTAAAGCCCAAGCATCAGGCATTCTTGATTTCAAAGCTCACGACCTTCGCGACTACACGCACGACAAACACAAAACCGTCGACGACACGCCTTATGGTGGCGGTGCTGGCATGTTGATGAAACCTGAGCCTTGGGGCGAAGCGTTCGACGATATCTTGAGTGATGATTTAAACCAAACGGATGACCGCCCGGTCATCATCTTCACCTCACCCGCGGGTGAAGTTTTCAAGCAAGCCACCGCACACGAGCTTGCCCAGCGCAAGCACCTGGTGTTTGCGTGTGGCCGCTATGAAGGAATCGATCAGCGCGTAGTCGAATATGCAGCGACCAAAGGCGAAGTTCGCCTAATCAGCATCGGCGATTATGTTTTGAACGGTGGCGAAGTCGCTGCAATCGCGATGATCGAAGCCATCGCGCGGCTGGTTCCTGGGGTGATCGGCAACGCAGAAAGCCTTATCGAAGAATCACACAGCGACGGGCTGCTCGAATACCCGAGCTACACCAAGCCATCAGTTTGGCGCGGGCTTGAGGTGCCACCGGTTTTGCTCAGCGGAAACCATGCAGCCATCGCCAAGTGGCGACACGACCAACAAGTCGAACGAACCCGCCAAGTTCGACCAGACCTGCTAGACGAATAGCCAAACCCGCTCACCTGAAACTTTGCGGTGAGTGGCGCATCCGTTCTCTTTTGTGGCAGAATAGACAGGTTGCCGATTGCTCTGCCGCAGGGGAGCGCAACAAAAACTTTTTAGAAACACTCACATACCCGTCATTGACCTGCGAGCCGTGACAGAAGGAAACAAAATGCACATTCTCGATGTAGTAGATGCCGCGTCACTTCGTAGTGACATTCCAGAGTTTCGTGTTGGCGACAACGTCAAAGTACACGTAAACATCATCGAAGGTAACCGCAGCCGTGTTCAGGTTTTTCAGGGCGTAGTTATTCGTCGTTCAGGCGAAGGCGTTCGCGAGACTTTCACCGTTCGCAAAGTTTCGTTCCAGGTTGGTGTAGAGCGCACATTCCCAGTGCACTCACCAGTTCTAGACAAGATTGAGCTTGTAACCCGCGGTGCTGTACGCCGTGCCAAGCTTTACTACTTGCGCGACCTTCGCGGCAAGAAGGCAAAGATTCGCGAAAAGCGCGACAACGCCTAAATTCAGCAACGCTGTCTAAGCTAAAAGCATGACTGAATTAGGGTTCGACAACGAGCAAACTGTTGCCGAAACCGCAACTAGGCGTCGACGTTCAAAAAAATCGCAAAAGCCGAGCAAAAACAACTGGTTTTCAAAGCTCAAGAAAAACGTTTTCGTAGCGTTTTTCATCGACTTGATCGTCATTGTTGGTGCTGCCCTAATTCTTTCATTGCTGGTCAAAACGTTCCTGATTCGCTCATTCTTTGTGCCTTCAGGTTCGATGCTTTCAACTCTTCAGTTGCAAGACCGCATCATCGTCAACGAACTGGTTCCTAATTTGATACCGGTTCAACACGGTGATGTTTTGGTCTTTAAAGACCCAGGCGGTTGGCTGCCTACCGACCCACAGGTCACAACTACTGCGCAAACCCCGCTGCAACAGGCCAGCGAATGGTTTCTTTCTGCATTTGGTTTTGCGGCGCCCGACAGCTCACAACACTTAGTCAAGCGAGCCATCGGACTACCCGGTGATCACGTTGTTTGCTGCAATGCCCAACACCAAATCACTATCAATGGTGTCGGCATCAACGAGGTGTATCTCGATAAGGGCATTGAAGCCTCTATTCCTAAGTTTGATGTAACAGTGCCAGCGCACAAACTTTGGATGATGGGTGACAACCGCCCCTCAAGCGCCGATTCTCGCTTTCACACTGACCTGCCAAGCAAAGGTTTTGTCGACGAAAGTTATGTAGTTGGTCGCGCATTCGTAATTAGTTGGCCCATCAACCATTGGCGTTGGCTAGATAACTTCAGCGATGTCTTCAAAGACGTTCCCCAGCCTCAAAATTGAGTCGCAGCTACTAGCTGACGGCGCTCGCTATGTCATTGGCATAGATGAGGTCGGGCGCGGTGCCTTAGCTGGCCCGGTAGCCGTGGGTGTCGCCCTCATAGATTCCCAATCACCCGAATTCGCCGCAGGCAACTGGCCTTCAAGCCTGGCCGATAGCAAAATTATGACCGCCAAATCTCGTGATGTCACCGCACCGCTCACCGCAGAATGGGTTGCCGCTTGGCAAGTTGGCTATGCCTCGGCGGCCGAAATCGACTCTCATGGCATTGTGGCGGCCTTGGTTTTGGCGGCAACGCGCGCCATTGAAATGCTGCTTCAAGAGTTCGAGGGCACCACGAGTCTGGTGTCAGATGGCACTGTGATTTTGCTCGATGGGTCGCACAACTGGCTCGAAGGCCACACCGGCGCTTTCGCTGTTCACCATCAACCTAAAGCTGACCGAGACTGTGTTTCAGTTTCGGCAGCCGCACTCTTAGCTAAAGTTTCGCGCGATGCTTTGATGGTCGAGCTTGCGGCGAGGCATCCGGCTTATGGCTTTGAAGCCCACAAGGGTTATGGTGCGGCCTCGCACTTGGCTGCGATTCGCGAGCATGGACCATCACCAGAGCACCGCGTTACCTGGCTTTCAAGAATTTTGCCAGGCGATGGCGAGTTAGACTTTTAACTGATGGATGAGAATGAATTCGACGACTATGACCGCGATGCCGAACTGGCATTGTTCCGGGAGTATCGCGATGTGGTGGGCACTTTCAAATATGTGATTGAGACTGATCGTCGTTTCTATTTGGCCAACGAGGTTGAGCTTAAGAGAGTTGACGCGGGCAACGATTTTTATTTCGAAATCAACATGCAAGATGTTTGGGTGTGGGACATCTATCGCACTGACCGCTTCGTTAAGAGTGTTCACGTTTTGACTTTCAAAGATGTAAATCTTGAAGAGCTGTCGGGCAAAGCCTACGAACTGCCGAAAGAGTTGGCTGTCGGCGAATAGTCGCTAACAACGTCGTTTAGCTCCTTTTGTGCACCACCCTGGCATTTTTATTAATCAGGATGTACGGGCCTTGGCAACCTAGCTGAATGCTCGAACCAAGTCAATCGCAACACCCCAACCGCTCAAGCCTGAGGCGGCAAAGCGCTACTGTTTCTTCGACAGCCACCGCGACCCCTCAACGCTCGCAACCAACAACCTCTCGTCAATTGCTTGGTCGCTATGGCGAAGACCGCGCCTGTGACTACCTGCAAGGTCTTGGCTACAGCATCGTGGAGCGCAACTGGCGTTGCCGCATCGGCGAAATAGACATCATCGCTCGCGATCGTGACCGTTTTGTTTTTGTTGAAGTGAAAACTCGGTCAGCAGATGGCTTTGGTCACCCCTTTGAATCAATCACTGAAACCAAAGCTGCTCGCTTGCGGCGTTTAGTGGCGGCCTGGTGTGAGTCTCGCCAAGTTTCAGGCATAAAAGTCAGGCTTGATGCCGTCTCGGTTTTAGTGCGAGCCGGTCGTGTGAACATCGAACACCTCAAGCAGGTGCTTTAGTGCCGTTAGCAAAATCTCGCGCAGTTTCGCTTCTGGGATTGAGCGCAACGCAAATCGAAGTCGAAGCCGACATCGGTGGCCAGTTGCCAAACTTTGTTCTGGTCGGGCTGCCCGATGCCTCTCTTAGCGAGGCCACAGCAAGAGTTCGATCAGCTGTCACCAACTCTGGCCTGCCTTGGCCTGCTCGTCGCATAACGGTAAACCTATCGCCCGCCTCGGTGCCAAAACAAGGTTCAGCGTTTGACCTATCGATTGCCATGGCCGTTTTGGCCGCGTCAGGTGTAAGCGCTAACTTTGCGCCTATTGCGGTGTCAATCGCTAAAACTTTTCACATCGGCGAGCTGACACTAGATGGCTCGGTTCGGCCAGTGCCTGGAATCTTGCCAATGGTTAAAGCGGCTCGCGACCTCGGGGCTCAACATATCATGGTGCCTTACGAATCACTCGCCGAGGCAACACTCATTCAAGGCATCGAAACCATAGGGGTTCAAAACCTGCGACAGGCTCTGGCCTGGCATTCTGGCGCAGGCGAACCCCAACAGTTGGCAAACCTAGCTGCTCAAACCGTTGATGTGCGAGTCGCGCCCGATAGACACCAACTCGACATCGCTGACGTGAGAGGTCAAGATTTTGCGGTCAACGCGCTGGTGATAGCGGCGGCCGGCGGCCACCATATGCTCATGGTAGGCAGCCCAGGAGCGGGCAAAACCATGCTTGCCGAACGGTTGCCAACACTCCTGCCCGATTTGAGCATCGAGGCAGCTCTTGAGTCTGCGGCTGTTGCCTCAATCGCTGGTCGATCGGTTTTTGGGCGCGAGGGCGTGGGTCTCGATTTGAGGCCCAAGTTCGAAGCACCTCATCACAGCGCGTCGATGTCAGCAATAGTGGGCGGTGGTCTCAAAACGCCAAAGCCTGGCGCTATTTCTCTAGCCCACAATGGTGTGCTTTTTCTCGATGAGGCTCCAGAGTTTCAAACACCCGTTCTAGACGCGCTGCGACAACCTTTAGAAAGCGGCGAGATCCGACTTCACCGGTCGGCTGGAACAGCCGTTTTTCCGGCGCGATGCCAAGTGATTATGGCAGCAAACCCCTGCCCTTGTGGCAAAGCTTTTTCTTCAGCAGGGTGTCATTGCACAGCCATGGCTAGGGTTCGATACTCACAAAAATTAAGTGGGCCACTGCTCGACCGCATTGACATCAGGCTTGTGATTCAGCCGGTGTCCGCACTGAAAATGCGTTTGATCGAAGACACAAATGACACTTTGCCAATGACGTCAAACCAGGCGAGGCTCAAAGTTGAACAGGCTCGAGCGAGGGCGCGGGTGCGGTTGAAATCAACACCTTGGCTAACCAACTCTCAAGTATCAACCCAGCACCTTCGGCGCGAGCTCAAACTTTCAAGCTCCGTTACGGCTCCAATAGACAAGTCTTTGAATCGCGGGCGAATTAGCATGCGTGGTTATGACCGATGCCTTCGATTGGCGTGGACTCTTGCTGACCTTGCAGGGCACGACTCGCCAACCATTGAAGACCTAGAAATGGCACTTGCACTTCGCGGCGATGATTCGCCTTTGGGTGGCAACTCATGAGTGACTCGAACCAGATGTTGCGAAAACTAAGGTTGAACAATCAAATCGTTGGTCACGCAGCGTTAAGAAACGCACCCGACCCCATCAGGCTGCTGTCTGCTGTAGCTTGGAGTATTTTGACTGAGCCGGGTGATGAATTCGCCGGATGCCTGCGGCAAGCTTTGGGTTGCGCCGAGGCTCTTGCAATGCTGGTCAACGGAGCAAGTCGAGACAGCTGGCGTTTTGCCCTGAGCGACGCCGGCTTTTTTGAGCAGGTGCAAGATCGTTTTGTTGATTTTGCGTCAACCTTAGATGAATCGATTGCGCGCTGGCTGCCTAGGTTATCGATGACTGCGGTGGTTAAAGCTCTCGATGAAGCAGAACGCCTCGATGTTCAAATCGTCGATGAGCAACACGAGCACTGGCCCTCTCAGCTCGGCGACCTGCAACTGGCCACACCCGGTTTGCTTTGGGTTCGAGGCCAGACCAAAGCATTATCTAGCGCGGCAAAAAGTTGGGCTGTCGTGGGTTGTCGAACCCCCACCAGTTATGGTTTCGATGTAACAACAGCGCTGGTTCAAGGTTTAGCCGAACAAGAGTTTGCGGTGGTTTCAGGTGGAGCGTTTGGCATCGATGCCATAGCGCATCGTTCGGCACTATTGGTTGATACCCCGACGATTGCAGTTATGGCCGGGGGAGTTGATCGGCTATACCCGAGAGCCAATGAGTCGTTGCTAAGGCAGGTTTTTGACACTGGCGCGGTGGTTAGTGAAGTTCCATTAGGCACAGCCCCGACAAAGTGGCGCTTCTTGCAGCGCAACCGCATAATCGCGGCACTTTCGGCTGGAACCGTTGTCGTTGAAGCGGGTATTCGCTCTGGGGCAGTGAACACAGCAAACCATGCTGCGGCAATAGGGCGATACGTAGCTGCTGTTCCGGGGTCGATACTCTCGCCCAAGTCACAGGGAACAAACCAGCTAATCGCTGATTCGAAAGCAATCTTGATTCAAAGCCCCAAAGACCTCGCTGAACTTTATTTTGGCTGCATGACCGAGCTGGTGGTTTCAGACGCCACACTGTCGCCTATCGAAACTCGCACTCTTGACGCACTTGGCTTCGAAGTCTGCACTCTGCCCCAGATTTGCGCTGATGCAGGGCTGACGAGCAATGAGGCAATCAACGCGTTGCACCGTTTGCTCGCTAAAGGTGCAGTGTTTCAACGAGACGGTGGGTTTGCCCGAGCCTAAGCTAAAACCGTGCAAACACAGCTGATAAGCCTTTTGGGCGAATACCTGCGAGAGCTTTCGAGCCTCAAAGGTTATTCGTCGAACACGGTCAAGTCTTATTCTGCTGACTTGAGAGGCTTCATTGATTTTCAAGCCGCCGAGAACGGCGCTGCTGGCCGAGACGAACCTGAAGCTCGCGACCTAACCATAGAAAACCTGCGCAACTATCTATGGTTTGTAACTAAAGAGTCTGCAGCAAAGTCGACGGTGGCCAGAAAAGCCACGGCCCTTCGCATGTTCACAGCCTGGTGCTATGAACACAAGTTCATTTTGGTTGACCCCGGCTTGCGTCTCAAATCGCCAAAACTTGATCGCCCGCTGCCCGCTGTTGTGAGTGCCGAGGCTATGAAACAGTTGCTCTCTTGGGTTGCCGAAACTGCCACTGTCGACAACCCTACTGGCATTCGCGATTTGCTCGTTTTTGAGCTGCTTTATTCAACTGGGGCCCGAGTGAGCGAACTAGCCAGCCTCAACCTTGACAGCATCGACTATGAACGCGGGCTCTTGAGCATTATTGGCAAGGGCGACAAGCAGCGCATGGTGCCTTTCGGCGAGCCGGCAAGTCGTGCACTAGACCTTTGGCTGCAAGAGGGGCGGCCAGTCTTCATGAACGAACAAAGCGGCGACGCCCTGTTGCTTACAGCCAAAGGCAAGCGCCTTGGAGTGCGCCAGATTTTTGATTTAGTGGCCAAAAATCTAGCGGCTATTCCGCTTGTCAGCCCTGGTGTCGGCGCTGGCGCTGGCAAGGGCGGCGCCATGGGCCCGCACGCGATGCGCCATAGCTTTGCTACGCACCTGCTCGACGGCGGAGCCGACTTGCGCTCGGTGCAAGAGTTGCTCGGCCACGCAAACCTCGCAACCACCCAGATTTACACGCATGTCAGCGTCGAGCGCCTGCGCGATAGCTATAAACAAGCGCACCCGCGCGCCTGATCTTTGCTGCCGAGGCCAGTCACTGCATTGAACCTATTGCAATCAGGTGACTTGGTTTGAAGGCGTTTAAAAAAAGTAACGGGTTGAAATAGGCAAAACCTCGGTCATAGCTCGAAGAAAAACGCCTTGCCGAAAGATGAATACAAGCGGCAGGGCAGTGCAAAGACACGCCTGATGAGCAAACAGTTGCAATCACTTGGCCCGCAATAACCGAATCACCTTTTGAAACTGTTGCACAAACCGGTTCAATTTCTGCAACGAGCCCAACTTCGGTGTCGATAGAAACCAGGTTTCGGCCAGCCACCTGCCCAGCAAACCTTATGGTTCCGTCAGCCACCGCGGCAACGCTTTCACCGTCGAAAGTGGCAAAATCAACACCGCGGTGTCCAGCCGAATAGTCACCATTAGGTGCCAGAAAGTCTCGCAACACATCGCGAGATGCAACCGGGTAAACCCAGGCCTGTGAAGCCCAAGACTGTGAAGCCCAAGACTGTGAAGCCCAAGACTGTGAAGCCCAAGACTGTGAAGCCCAAGACTGTGAAGCCCAAGACTGTGAAGCCCAAGA
>CAIYTL010000203.1 GCA_903929105.1 uncultured Micrococcales bacterium
ACCGGTTCGGCCTTGGCGACCGGTTCGGCCTTGGCGACCGGTTCGGCCTTGGCGACCGGTTCGGCCTTGGTGACGTGCTCAGTCTTGGTGACGGGCACGACATTCGCAAAGGCCTCGGGCACGGTTGCAACAGTAACCTCGGGCACGGGTGCAACGGCAGCCTCGACCGGTGTCGCGACGACTGCGGGCTCGGCGACTGGCGCGGCATCCGATTTCTTTTTCTTAAACCAGCTAAAGCCAGCCACTAGCGCGCCAACTCTTCGATTCGCTGGCCAACAACGGCCGAAATGCCATCTTGACGCATTGAGACGCCATAGAGTGCGTCGGCGATCTCCATGGTGCGCTTTTGGTGCGTGATGATGATGAGTTGCGAGTTGGTGCGCAGGTCTTGAAAAATCTGAAGCAGGCGGCCGAGGTTCGAGTCGTCGAGAGCGGCTTCGACTTCATCCATGACATAGAACGGTGAAGGGCGCGCCTTGAAGATGGCAATAAGCAGTGCAACGGCAGCCAACGAACGCTCACCACCCGAAAGCAGCGAAAGTCGCTCAATCTTTTTGCCGGCAGGGCGCACATTGACCTCAAGGCCCGTGGTTAACAGGTCGTCGGGGTTGGTCAAGAAGATTGAGCCCGTGCCACCTGGGAACAAAACCGGGAACACTTTTTCGAAAGCTGCACGAGTGTCTTCGAACGCATCGGCAAAGATTTGTTGCATCTTGACATCGAGGTCTTCGATGATCTGCAGTAGGTCTTTTCGCGTCTGAGTTAGGTCGGCCAGTTGTTCGGTCAAGAACTGGTGGCGTTGCTCAAGAGCTGCAAATTCTTCGAGGGCCAGCGGGTTCACTTTGCCCAAGCGCTCGAGCAAACGCTCAGCGTCGGCTAGCCGCTTTACCTGTTCGGTGCGAACATATGGCTTTGCCTCTGCCTCTGAATCGCTCACGTCGGCAATCAGCTGATCGGGGCCATATTCAGCAACCAAAACCGCAGGGCTCAAACCCAGCTCTTCGTGAGCGCGAGTAAGCAGGCCAGTTAGGTTTAAACGCTTTTCGTGGTTAGAAAGCTCAACTTCGTGAACCGATTGGGTCAGGGTGCCCAGCTTGATTTGAATCTCTGCAGTCTCACCCCGAAGCTTCACAAGTTCTGCATTTTGATTGGCCCGCTGAGTTTCGAGGTCGTGCAGGGCGATCTTTGCCTGGCTGGCGCTCTCGGCAAGACCATTCATAACGCTTGGCAACACTGCAAGCACTCTTTGAGCAGAGGTGAGTTGTTGCTGTTGCGCAGCCGCAGCAATACGAGCGCGTTCAATGGCGTCGCGAGCTGCCGACACTTGTTTGCGCAGGTCATCAACGCTGGCTTGTTGCACTCGCAGCCGTTCGTTGGCTGCGCCAAGTTCAATTCGCAGGTCAAGTTCGGTTTGGCGAGCAGCTTCAAGTGCGTCTGACAATACGGTGCGATCGCCCAAGGTTACCGCTGGGCGCTCAGCATCACTAAAGGCATCAAAAGCCGCGGTGGCTTCGGCAAGTTTTGTTTCGGCATCAGCCAACGACTCTTGAGCCCTGGCTACCACCTGCGCCAAACGGTCGCGCTCGCCTGCGGTTGCTTCAACGGCAACGCGAGCTCGGCCAAGTTTTTCGGCATTTGCAGCAAGCGCGGCGTCATGCTCTTTGAGCTCGGCGAGCGCACTCTTGACGGTCTCTTTAGCATTAGCTTCGTCGGCGCGAGCTTGCATCAACTGGGCGCCTAGCGTTTCGATTGTTGCGTTCAGGTCGGCGAGCGCAACTTCGGCAGCATCGCGTTCGGCGATTAGCTCAAGCTTTGACGCCTGATCGTTACTGCCGCCGCGAAGAACAGTTTCGGCTAACAGGTCGCCGTCAAGGGTGATCAGCTGATAGCTTTCGTTACCCGCATCGGCACCATAGAAGGCCCGGGCATCGGCAAGGTCTGACACAACCACAATGTTTTCGAGCAGGGCTAAAACGCTAGCCGGTGCGGTAACCAACTCGGCGGCACGTTTGGCATTTGAGCTACCTGCTTTTAGAGCGACGACTTTTGGCGATGATGGCTTAGCCTCGACATCGGCAACCACCAATGAAACTCGGCCGCCCTTGTTCGACTTTAAATATTCGATTGCGTCCAAAGCCGATTCACGACTATCGGCGACGATAGCGTCGGCGAGCGCGCCCAGTGCCGCCGCGATTGCTGTTTCGTAGCCTTTTGCAGTTTTTACGTGGTTTGCTAGCAAACCGCGCACACCTTTTAGACCAGCTTCAGTCAACTGACTTGCGCCGTCTTTTTGGTCAAGCATCAGGTTCAGCGCTGAACGCTTAGCCGCTAGAGCATCGCGCTCACGCTCGTTTTGGTGCAACTGTTCGCGAAGAACTTCAATGTTCGAAGTTATCGCACTCAACGACGCGTTTGCCGCCTCGTAGCGAACTTCTGGGCCATCTGCGCGGCCTACCGGGTTGGAATGAACTTCGGCCTCGAGCGTTTCGAACTCTTGGCGGCGCAACTCGTGGCGTTCAACTGCACCAGCCTCAGCTGCCAGGCTGCGCTCGAGTTCTTCACGCATTGACGTTGCGCGCGACTG
>CAIYTL010000204.1 GCA_903929105.1 uncultured Micrococcales bacterium
CGAAGAGCGCCGCAAAGAGTATGTAAAGCTGGTCAAGACCAAAGCTGAAGATCACCGAGTTTCGGTTCGTAACGTGCGTCGCAAAGCTAAAGATGAGTTCGACGCACTCAAAAAGGATGGTCTTGCCGGCGATGATGACATCGCGCGCGGCGACAAAGAACTCGAAGCACTGACTAAAACCTATGTCGACCAAATCGACGAGGCTTTGAAGCGCAAAGAAGCAGAACTGCTAGAGGTTTAGTTTGACGTCACCAGAAATCGCTAAGCCGGCGGGCCGCAGCTTAAAAGCGTCGATTATTGTCGGCGTTCTGCTGGGTGCTGTCTTTTTGCTCAGCATTCTGGTGGTTCAGTGGCTCATGATTCTGCTCGCGGCTGTAGCTGCGGCGGCTGGTGCTTTTGAGCTGTCAACCGCGTTAAGAATCAAAGGCTGGCGCGTGCCTCGCGTGCCTGCAACCATTGGATCGGCTGCAATCATGCCCGCCGCTTATTACGCTGGTGCACTTGGGCAGTGGATTGCTGCGTTCGCAATCGTTTTGGCTTTGGTCATCTGGCGCAGCTTTGAACTTTGGCTGCAACCAACGGTTGCTGACCGCACTTTTAGGCATGCAATGCGAGATTTTGCTGCTGCCGCTTTTGTGGTTATCTATTTGCCTCTCACGACCAGCTTCGTAATGCTCTTGCTTCGCCGATCAGAAGCCCAACACGGCACCGGCTGGGTTGTCGCATTCATTACGACGGTTGCGATGATTGATACTTTTGGATACCTGCTGGGCCGGGTTTTTGGCAAGCACAAAATGGCACCTGGCGTGAGCCCTAAGAAAACGCTCGAGGGGCTTTTGGCGTCGATCATCGCTGGTTCAATTTCGGCCATTCTGTTTAGCGTCACTGTGCTGCATCAAGAGTGGTGGTTTGGTTTGATCTTTGCGGCCGCGTTACTTGTGGCGGCTGTGTTCGGAGACCTAGCCGAGTCGCTTATCAAACGCGATTTAGGTGTCAAAGATATGAGTTCGTGGCTGCCTGGTCATGGGGGAGTAATGGACCGTCTCGACAGCATTCTGCCAGCGGCCCTGGTGACCTACATGCTGTGTGAACTCATTGCACGCTAAATGTTCAGCCTTTACTGAGAGAATCGTTCTGTGAGCTACAGTTTTCCGAAGCAAGAAAAAGGTCTCGGCTATGCGCCAGCCGAAGTTGATGAATTCATCGGCAAGGCAAGGCTGCAGTTTGAAGACCCGTCGCAGTTGCTAGTCACCTCAGGTCTTGCGAGGCACGCGACTTTTTCGATGGTTAAAGGCGGATACTCGGTTGCTGCCGTCGACACTGCCATCGATCGACTCGAAGACACTTTTGCTCAGAAAGAAATTTCGCGTCAGCTAGCTGAGCAAGGAGATTTTGCTTTGCAAGACCGACTTGCTAGGTTCACCGAATCGTTGCAAGGCCGAATCGATCGCCGCAAGTCGAGGCGCTTTAAGCGTGCGACCTGGCCCCTGCGAGGTTATTCACCAAAACAGGTCGACGTTTTTTTCATGGCGCTCGAGAGGTACCTATTCTCTAATGCCACGTTGGTGGCTTCAGATGTTCGCAGTCAGCTTTTCAAGGTCAAGCGTGGCGGTTATTCAGAAACCCAAGTTGATGCTTTTCTTGACCGTGCTATCGAGGTCATTCAACTTCGCCAAGCCCTAGATAAATAGCCTTATTTGACACAAATTGCTAAAATTGCAAGTTGGTCAAGCAAAACGAGCGAGGTGAAACTTGGGCAGACACGAAGCTAACAAAACTCGCCTGGGGCAGCGCCTTTTTGGGCTCAGCTTTCGCAGTGATAGACGACCGAAGCCAACTCGGGTTCGCCGGCCTAAACCAACCCGTGTTGTTGTGCAATCAAAGAAGCGCTCGGCCAAGCCGCTAATCTCGTTTTTGTACACCGGCGCCCTGTTGATGGTGACCATTGTTGACCCTTATTCAGGAAACATGGCGATGGCCGGAATCTTAGATGCCTATGGGCCAAACTCACCGGGGTATCCGCAGAATTACACCTATAGTTCACCTCAAAAGTTCACTTTTGATCGCGGTGGTTTTACTTTGGTTACTGGCGGCAGCAAGAACGCACTTTTCGTAAACCTGGCAGGCAAACCTGACCCAGGAACCGCCAAGGCCATCGCCTATGATTTTGTCACGGGTCTGGGCTGGAATGAAGCGCAGTACTCCTGTTTGGTGAACCTGTGGGATCGTGAGTCGCGTTGGCGCGTTAACGCCTATAACGCGAGTTCGGGTGCATACGGAATTCCGCAGGCACTGCCGGGCATAAAGATGGCAAGCGTGGCAGCTGACTGGCAAACCAACCCGGCTACTCAAATTCGGTGGGGCGTTAACTACATCACCCGACGCTATGTAACCGGATGCTCTGCTTTGGCGCACTCCGATCAGTTTGGGTGGTACTAGTGCCGCGCAACAATCGAACCGCTCGGGGTGGGCGCAAGCTAAAACCCGATGCAGCTGAGGCCGACCTAAAGCTCGACCTAGTTCGAAGTTCGTTGCGCCGTGAGGTGACTAAACGAGGCGTCGACTATGTGGTGCAGAACGTCAGCGGAAACTCCGAGGTTGAAAAAACTTGGATCTGCCCGCACTGCAATATCGAAATCAAGACAGGCACCGCGCATGTTGTGGCTTGGGATGCAATTCGTGGCGTTGACACTCGACGCCACTTTCACTCTTCTTGTTTTAACTCTTTTCAAGGACCCTTGCTTTGACAGATCGCATCGAAATTCGTTCGTCGGTGGTTTTGCCCGCTGAACGTGAAGAAATTACACTAACTACTCAAGATGGTTTGACTTTGGTCGGTGAGTTGGCCCTGCCGATAGGTCGACCGCCGGTTGCAACGCTGGTGACCCTGCACCCATTGCCAACTCACGGCGGCTTTATGGACAGTCACGTGCTTAGAAAAGCCGCAAACCGCCTGCCAGAGCTAGCTGATGTTGCGGTTTTAAGGTTCAACACGCGCGGCACTTCATCGCCTCGTGGCACCAGCGAGGGCGTTTTTGGCGAAGGAATCACCGAAAGGCATGACCTAGAAGCGGCTGTGGCTTTTGCGGTTGAGCGTGGTTTGCCAAATCTTTGGCTCGTGGGGTGGTCGTTCGGAACCGAACTGGCGCTCAAATATGGCGAGTCGCAGCCGGTAGCTGGTGTGATTTTGCTTTCGCCACCCTTGCACCGCACTAGTGATGCCGAGCTCTTGGCCTGGGTTGGCAGCAAAAAAGTTTTAGCGGCGTTGGTGCCTGAACACGATGATTACCTTCAGCCCGCCGAGGCTGCCAAACGTTTCTCGATGCTGCCAAACCTAAAGTTGATCGGGGTCGAAGGCGCAAAGCACTTGTGGGTGGGCGAATCTGCCACCACTAGAGTTTTGAACGAGATTGTTGCCTTGGTGAACCCAGCTAAAGCGCCTTTGCCAGAGTACTGGCAGCCTGGCGGTTAACGCTCGTTCTGGCGTTTGATCCAAACCTGTTTGATGATCATCGAAATGGCTGCAGTCGCAGGAATCGAAACCAAGGCTCCTAAAAGACCAAGTAACGTGCCACCGGCAAGTGCGCCAATCATCACCGCTGCGCCTGGCACCTTGACAGCCTTTTTCATGACTCTAGGAGTCACCACATAGGCTTCGACCTGCATATAAATCAAATAGTAGATCGCCACTGCGATGGCTGTTCCGGGTGAAACCATCAGCGCCACTAAAATCACCACAGCAGAGTTGACCATTGAGCCAATCATGGGCACCAACACGAGCAAGAACGACAGCACAGCCAAAACAACCGCATAAGGCACACCAAAAATAGACATAACCGTGAAACCCAAAACTGCGTTAAGTGCAGCGATTGATACCTGCCCGATCACGTAGCGGCCAATCGAATTTGAAATGACCTCACTAAATTCGATGAAAGTCTCGCGTTTGCTGGCAGGCACGAGCGAGTAAGTGAATTTCTTGAAGCTGCTCAATGAAGCCATGAAATACAGGCTGAGAATCAAAATGGTTAGGCCCGCGAAGAAACCATTGAAAACCATCATGCTGACCTGAACCACGCCGCCGAGCATGGTTGGCCAGTTATTTGAATTTGTAATAAACGCGCCTAGGTTATCGAGACTGTGGCTAATCGAACCGTTCATTTGAACATCAAGCGAGTGAACCCAGCTGGTTTGTGAAAAGTTGTTCAAAATCTCAGGGGCATTCTTAATCAGGGTGGTTCCCTGCTGAGTAATGGTTGGAACCAAGAGAGCGATCAAACCGCCAAGTGCGCCAAAAATGGCGATTACGACAATCAGAATGCTCACGCCGCGGGGAATCCGACGTTTTTCAAGAAAAGAGACAACCGGGTCTAAGCCCAAAGTGATAAAGATTGCAGCCGAAACATAGGTGATGATGGTTGCAATCGAGGTCAGCGCGTTGCCAATGAGAATGGCGGTTAGAACACCAAGCCCACCCAAAAGCCCGACCTGATAAGCGTTGCTAATTTTTATTGGGTTTTGACTCGACATTTATTTCTCGCTATCTCTTTGAGAGTGCTTGTTTGCTGGCCGCTACTAATTCGGCAAGGTTATCGATATAAGCGGTCACGGCCTCGCGCTCAACCTGGTAGTTTGCCAGTTCGGCCAACGCCTCTCGGCGGGTCTTGCTGGCCTCGAGTCTCGCCTCGCTGGTGAGCACTCGAGCTTCAGCTTCTGCCGCGGCAACAATCGCGTCAGCTTGAGCTTTTGCTTCGTCACGGGTGGTTTTATTCACTGACTTAGCTGCGGCTTCTAGAGTCTCAGCCTCGAGCCTTGCAGTGCCAGCTCGGTTAATTGCCAACGCAAGTTGAGAATTGGCATCATCAAGGTATTTTTGTGTTGCAGCAACCGCTTCTTGGTGCTTCTGCAAATATTCGGCTTCGGCTTCGTCGCGGCGGGCGGTGAGTTCAAGTTCTAAGTCAATGCGCGCTTGCTCTGAAACCAGTTCTTCGGCCAGTTTCATGTCGAGGTTGCGAGTGTTTTCACGCTGCGCCAAGAGTTTGCGTTCAGCCAGGTCGCGCTCAACCGAGGTCTTGAGTTTCTCAGTTTGCCGCTTAGTTGTGGCCCGAAGTTTTGCAACCTCGGTGGCTATGGCGCCTCGAATGGCGCTGGCCTCGCGGGTTGCTTCGTCAACTAGGCGACCTGATTCAGACCGAGCTTCGGCCACAATTTGCTCGGCCTCGGTGCGGCTGGAGTTGATTAGGCGATCGGCTCGCTTTTGAGCTTCTGCAACTAGCGCGTCATAAAACCCTTGGCCTTCACGTTTGAGGTCTTCGGTTTCAAGTTCGATATTGCTCAAAATTTGGTCTCGGCGAGTTTGGGCTTCGCTCACCAAGTGAATCGCTTGCTCTTCGGCGGTGCCGAGAATCAATGAAACGCGAGCGCCAAGGCTGGCATAGCTAGGTGCGTTGGCTTCGGTTAGCTGCTGTTGCAAATCTTCGACTGATTTGTTCGCTTGACGCAACTCTGTTGCCAGTTGACTGTTAAGGGCAGAAAGTTTCAAAAGTTCTTTGCGAAGGTCAAGAATCGCGTCGTCTACTGCGGCCTTGTCGTAACCCCTCATTACTACCGCAAAGTTAGTCTCATTGGCACTCAAAGGCGGCCTCCTAGGCACTTCGGTAGAATAGAACGATAACGAGCACAAGTTTACTCTGATTGGATTTTCGATGCGCTTTTTGACCGCGGGGCTGCTTTTCGTAGCTTCGATTGTGCTGGTCATTTTTGGCATCGGTGAGCGCACAGTTTGGGCCGGGCCAAGTGAATACTCGGTAACCCTAAAGACCTCGCAAAACGTTCCCTATTACGTCATTCCAAATGCTGTTTTCGCGAAGCAGGTCGGCAACCCGACAATCACGGTTAGCGGCAGTGGCAGCGTATTTGCTGCTACCGGTCGCGAATCAGACATTGAAGCTTGGTTGGCCAAAGAGGCCAGCGCTATCGTCACTTTTGGCGGGCCAAAAGATTCAACGGTGGTCGAGGCTCGAGACGGAGTGCGAACCCGCCTGAACCCAGTTGGTTCTGACCTGTGGCGCACCGAGGTTACCGGTGCCCGCGAGGTGCGATTGGTTGATTTTGACGCTTCTAACGAAAACGCAGTTTTAGTTTCGAGCGACGGCATCAAGGCTGCGCCATCAACCATCGGGATTGTTTGGAATCTCAAAGTTGATCAGACC
>CAIYTL010000205.1 GCA_903929105.1 uncultured Micrococcales bacterium
ACGACCCTCGAAAGTGTCAGTGTGCTGGCGAACCAGCAGGGTTGTTGGCACCAGCATGGCAACCTGCTTGCCGTCTTGAATGGCCTTGAATGCAGCGCGCACCGCTACCTCGGTCTTGCCATAACCCACGTCACCTGCGAGCAGACGGTCCATAGGAACGTGACTTTCCATGTCGCGTTTGACCTCATCGATGGTGGTCATTTGGTCGACGGTTTCAACAAAACTGAAAGCTTCTTCGAGCTCACGCTGCCAAGCGGTGTCGGGGCCAAACGAGTGGCCGCGCGATTTCATGCGTGCGCTATAAAGCTTGACCAAGTCAATGGCCAGTTTGCGCACCGCTTTGCGCGCACGACTCTTGGTGGCCGACCACTCGGTGCCACCCATTTTGTTGAGCACCGGCGCTTCGCCGCCGACGTAGGGTGTCAATAGGTCGAGCTGATCGGTTGGCACGTGCAGAGTGTCACCCGGGTGGCCGCGCTTGCTTGGTGCGTATTCAATCAAAAGGTATTCACGCAACACCTGTTGCTTGCCAACGCCATTGCGACGCGTGACTAGCTCTTTGAAACGACCGATGCCGTGCACCTCGTGCACCACATAGTCGCCAGCCTTGAGCGTTAGTGGGTCAACCGCTGCAGTCTTGCGGCGGGCAGCAAGCTTGCGGCCCTGCGGGCTAACATAGGCCGAGTTTTTGCCAAAGAACTCGCTCTCGGTCAGCAAGATCAACTGTGCGTCGAGCGAGGTGAAACCGTGGCGAAGATTGGCTTGAACCAGGTAGGCAGTTTTGGGCGCGAACTTGGTCGGCAGCTGCTCAACAACTTTGGCCGTGACCTTGGCTGCAGCTAAGAGTTCGGTTAGGCGCTCGGCCGTGCCGTGGCCTTCGGCAGCAATCACTACCAGCTGGTTTTGGTCGAGCTGGTCGGCGATCCATTCGGTGGGGTTAGCCTCGAGCGCTCTAAAGTTGGGAATCTCGTGCAGCTTGAGGTCGACCAGCGAGTCACCCTCAACCGCGAATGGGCTAACTGTAAAAACTTGGGTGCCCGCGAGGTTCGACATGAACTCCCCCACCTGCATAAACCCACCGGCAGCAATGTCAATTGGAGCATTCGCGCCATTCGTCGCTGCCTCCCAGGCAGCGTGCAAAAACTCCTCGTTGGTGGCAATCAGGTCGTGAGCACGGGCAGCAGAACGTTCTGGTTGCAACAGAATCACGCTGGCATCGGCCGGCAAAAAGCTGGTGAATGGCACAAGTTTTTCAACCAGCACTGGCGCGAGTGCCTCCATGCCGTCAACCGGAATTCCCTCGGCAATCTTGGCGAGCATTGTGCTGATGTTCATAAACTCGTGCTGCATTTCGCGGGCGCGACTAGCCACCAACGGAGTAATGATCACCTCACGCGCGGCATACAGTTCGGCAGTTTTGATTGGCTCTTCGGCAGGCAAAGATCTTTGGTCGGCCACGCTGAACTCGCGAATTTCATCGAGTTCATCACCAAAGAATTCCAGACGAATGGCATGTTCGGCGGTGGTTGCAAAAATATCTAGGATTCCACCGCGCACGGCAAACTCGCCACGTTTGGTAACCATGTCGACGCGCTTGTAGGCGAGTTCAACAAGTTTTAGCGTGAGCTCAGGCAAGAAGTAGTCGTGGCCCTGGTGAAGGCGCAGCGGCGGAAAATCGCTGAGGTTGCTTGGCAATGGCTGCAGCACGGCACGAATCGTAGCGATCACAAAAACTTTATGCTTTACCGGGTTTTTAGCCAACTGGTGCAGCCGGTGAATCACTCGCAAACGGCGACCCACGGTTTCGGGGCTTGGGCTGAGGCGCTCGTGCGGCAGGGTCTCCCAAGAGGCAAACTCAAGAATCTCGGCAGAAGGTTCAAGGCTTCGCAGGGCGGCAGCAAGGTCTTCTGCTTCGCGGCCCGAGCTGACAACCAAGAGGTTTACAGTGCCTGCTGAAGCGTTGGCGCGCAGGTCGGCGATGGCCGCCGAAACTGCCGCCGCGGCTGAGGCGGGTGCAACTATGTCTACCCGCTGTTGTTTGATTTTCGCCGCAAGTTTTGCAAACGGGTAGGCCTCTGCCAGGCGCGCGACAATGCCTTGGAGGTTCACAGGTTCAAGTCTAAGTTAGGCGGCGGCGGTCTGACCGCGAGGTTTGGTGCTGTTAGGCGTGAAAACGCATTGTTGCTTTGGCTACACCTTCGGCGATGATCGCTTCGACTGCGTCGGCTGCGATTACGAGGGTGGTTGGTAGCTCTTTGCGTTCGGTGCTCGAGAAGTCGCGCAGCACATAGTCGGCGGTGTCCATTTGACCGGGTGGGCGGCCGATGCCAATGCGCACGCGGGCAAAGTCGCCCCCGTTGCAAGCCGCGATGATGTCGCGCAGACCATTGTGCCCACCGTGGCCACCGGCAAACTTGAGGCGCACCTTTTCGGCGTCGATGTCTAGTTCGTCGTGCAGCACGATTAGGTTGGCCAGTGGAATGTCATAGAACTTTAGCAGCGCCGCTACTGGGCCGCCGCTGGTGTTCATGTATCCGGTTGATTTGGCTAAAACAACTTTGACGGTTCGCGAACCGCTGCCTTCGACGGCCGGCGAGGCAACCGTGAGGCGCCCTTCGGCGACCACCGCGGTGGTTTTTGCTTTTTTATAAGCACTGCCTATGCGAGCAGCCAGAACGTCTAACGCCATTTGACCGACGTTGTGCCGGTTAGCAGAATAGCCGGCCCCGGGGTTGCCGAGGCCGACTATTAGATAGCTGTCGTTTGACATGTGCTCGCTTAGCCTGTTGCTAAAACTTGAGCTAGAAACCGCTATTCAGCGGCAACTGCTAGTTCTTCGCTGTGACCGGCTGCGGTTGCAAGAACCGAAGCGATTAGTGCGTCGGCAGGTAGGTCTAGTGCAACGCCTGCAGGCAGCTTGATGTCGCTTGCTAGAACGTGGTGGCCGGCGCCTTCTTTGTTCAAGAAGATTTCGACATAGGTTGGAATGTGAATGGCGTCGGCGATTAGGCGCACGCTGTGGTGCTCAAGCTCAACGGTGGTGCCTGAAAGGCTCTCGCCCACGATGTGCACAGGAACTTCAACGTGAACTTTTTCACCCTTGACGATTTCGACAAGGTCGATGTGTTCGATGATCTGAAGCACTGCATCGCGCTGAACAGCTTTAACCAAAACGGTTTCGTGCTTGCCGTTGATGTCAAGGTTGATGATCGCGTTCTTGGTGCGCAAAATCAGTGCGATTTCGTGAGCTGGCACAACGATGTGGCGCGGGGCTGAGCCGTGGCCATAGATTACTGCAGGGGTTTTGCCGGCTGCACGAAACTTGCGTGATGCGCCTTTGCCGAAGCTTGAACGCAGTTCGCCTACGATTGCGTGTTCTTTTGATTCTTGAGCCATGATGGGCCTCCTATTTTATGGTCGGGGTATCAACTCGGGGTGTTTCGCGAGGATTCATCGCCGCCATAAGGCCACTGCTAAATCACTCCGTCGATCACGGCTTTGCATTTCTGCGCAGCCCTCGCCGTCGTCTGAGGTCAAGTTTAGTGCAAATTGCGGGCGCATGAAAACCCCTTGTGGCAGCAAACCTAAGCTAGGCGCAAGGTCAGTCGTGTGCGCGTGCGATGCGTCGCACAAAAAGCGCCGCCGACAACACGATCGCCGAAAGCCAAACTGCCGGGCCTGGCACCGATAGCAGAAGCACTGCGCACAGCAGCAGGCCAACCCATGCGGTGGCGGCGCGGGTTGTGCGTGCCGCGCGCGAGACCTGACCGGTCTGCGCCGCCTGCTGCGTGAGCTGCCGCAATGCGCTGTAGTGCCCGATTGCGTAATACAGCAGCACCGAGAGTGAGCTGAAGCCGATCACCCAGTCGAGTCGCCCAAATTGCACCAGCACGATTGCACCGATAGCGACCAGCACTTCGGCTAGCCAAGGCGCCCCGTGACGGTTGCGGGTGCTAAACCAGCTGGGCATTTCGCGGTCTTCGGCCATAGTTGCGGCTGTGCGGCTGACACCTGCGAGCAGAGCCAGCATAGAACCCAAACTGGCAGCGGCCGCAAAGATTAATACGATCGTGTTGATGGTTGAAGCCGACCAACCCCAGCTGATTGTGCTGTTTTGCCAAAAAGTGACCAGAGGGGCTGACGACTGAGCCAGCATCGAACCCAAAGTGTTTTGCAGCATCACGGCTAGAGCAAAATAAAGCACCAAAACTGCCGCGAGCGCAATTGCTATGGCACGGGGAATGTTGCGCGTTGGGTTGCGCACCTCGTCGCCGAGGGTGGCTACGCGGGCGTATCCGGCGAAAGCAAAAAAGATTAGTGCCGCGGCGCTAAGAATTGGGCTGAGGTTGCCCGCCGAAAACAGGTCAATGAGTGAACCTGAGTGGCTCAAAGGCAGCACCGAAGTGCCGCTGGCCGGCATTGCTTCAACACCGTGGGCATAACCCCAAACAATGGTGACCAGCAGAAACCCCACGGTGCTGATTGCCAGCGCAAGCGCCACCTTAGCGGTGCGGTTAATGCCCAAAAGGTTTAGCGCTGCCAACGCAGCAATCGCTAGCACCGCGGCCAAACCGGGTTGTTCGGGCCAAACATAAAGCCCAAAAACAAGGCCGATGGCTGCAATCGAGCCGATTTTGCCAAAGATAAAACTAAAACCCGCGATGAACGAGGTGTTTGGCCCAACATAAACCCGGCTGTAAGCATAAACCCCGCCGGCGCGCGAGATAACTTTTGCGAGCTGATAAACCGAAGCTGCGTTGAGCGTGGCAACCAAACCCGCCAACGCAATGGCGACGAGCAAAGGCCAACGGTCTGAAACAGTTGAGGTTAGCGCGTCGGCTTCGTGGAACACCACGAAAACACCGGCACCGAGCATCGACGCCAAACCGATGGCAACGGCAAGGCCGAGCCCGATTTGTTGCGGCTTAGGTGAGCTCGGCGAAGACATCCGTCTAAATTAAGCGTGGCCTGGGAACAGTGAGTTAACCGAGTCATCGTCGAACACGGCGTGAATCGCTTTGGCGATTAGCGGCGCAATCGAAAGCACGGTTAGCTTTTCGAACTGCTTGTCTGGAGTGATAGGCAAAGTGTTGGTGACAATAACTTCGTCAACCTCAGGGCCGCTCAACCGCTCGACTGCTGGCTTTGAAAAGACTGCATGGGTTGCTGCAACAATGACTCGGCCGGCACCGTTTTCTTTGAGTGCACGGGCTGCAGCCACGATTGTGCCAGC
>CAIYTL010000206.1 GCA_903929105.1 uncultured Micrococcales bacterium
CACCAAGCTGAAGTGAGACCTAACGAAGGATTAAACACATGCGCGAAGTTTTTCAAACTGAACTGGCAGACGTTCAAACTCGACTCGTCGAAATTTCTGAGTCAGTAACCCACATCATGGAGAAAGCCTCGGCAGCTTTTCTTCAAAGCGACGTTGCACTAGCCGACGAAGCGATCGCGCTTGCCGAAGCAAACGAGAGCCGCGCATTGACCCTAGACGAGTTGGTCATTCGCATTTTGGCCCGCCAGTCACCGGTGGCACGCGACCTAAGAATTTTGGTTTCAGCTCTTCGCATGAGCGCATCTCTAGAGCGCATGGGCGCCTTGGCCGGTCACATTGCGGCAATCGCTCGCTACCGTTTTCCGGGATCAGCAGTGCCAGCCGCGCTGCGTCCAACTTTTGAAGAAATGGCGCGACTTGACGTTGAACTAGGTCGCCGTGTGAGCGTTCTTTTGAAGAACACCGACGTTGACCTGGCTCGCCTGATTCAAGCCGAAGACGCTCGCGTTGACGAACTGCACCGCAGCGTGTTCGACGTTGTGCTCGGTGAAGAGTGGAAAGAGAACGCGGTTTACACCGTAGACGTAACCCTTGCCAGCCGCTACTTCGAGCGTTTCGCCGACCACGTAGTAGACATCTCAACCAAGGTGAGCTACCTGACTACCGGTGCATGGCACGACCTCGACTAAAGAGTTTTTACAAAAAAAGAACCCCGGCTCACCGAGTCGGGGTTCTTTTTGCTTAAGAGTTACTTTTTGCCCTGAGCCGCAACAGCAGCAGCGCCAGCAGCAGCAGCCTCTGGGTCGAGGTATTCGCCACCTTTGACGATTGGCTCAAAGTTTGAGTTCAGGCGATAAACCAATGGAATGCCGGTCGGAATGTTTAGCTCGGCAATCTCGTCGTCAGACAGGCCATCGAGGTGCTTAACCAATGCGCGAAGCGAGTTTCCGTGAGCGGTAACCAAAACGGTTTTGCCCGCGGTTAGGTCAGCTTTGATCTCGTCGTTCCACAGCGGCAACATGCGCACTAGAACGTCTTTGAGACACTCGGTCTTAGGAATGTTTGCACCTAGGTCGGCGTAACGCTCATCGTGAGCCTGAGAAAACTGGTCGTTGTCGTCTATCGGCGGTGGTGGCACATCGAAACTGCGGCGCCAGGTCTGGAACATTTCAGCACCGTATTCAGCCAAAGTCTGCGCTTTGTCTTTGCCCTGAAGAGCCCCATAGTGACGCTCGTTGAGGCGCCAGTCACGCTTCACGTCGATCCAGCTGCGCTCAGCTGCGTTCAAAGCAATGTGAGCAGTGTTGATGGCGCGCTTTAGACGCGAGGTGTAAAGCAATGTTGGCTTGATGCCCGACTCGGCGAGCAGTTCACCGGCACGCTTCGCCTCGGCGCGACCCTGGTCGCTTAGGTCAACATCTACCCAGCCGGTGAAAAGGTTTTCTTGGTTCCAAACGCTGTTGCCGTGGCGCAACAAAACAAGGGTGTATTCAGTCATAGTTGCTAGTTTATTCGAGTGGCAACAAAAAAACCTGTGGGCACTGTCACCCGCGGAACAACCAACCCAAACCGATTGCGGCGCATCGACCGGTTTGTGGTTGCGCAACGCATTCTTCGCGATGAACCCACCCCGATTGTGGTCGACTTGGGTTATGGCGCGAGCCCGATAACCGCGGTCGAGTTGAGCGCCCGAGCGCGCCTAGTAAACCCAGCCGCACAGCTGGTAGGTGTTGAAATCGAACGAGAGCGCGTTGCTCGAGGCCTCGAAGTTGCCACAGACCAACTTCATTTTGCTTTAGGGGGCTTCGAGGTTCCACTGCCGAACCCACCTTTTGCCTCCGAGCAAAAAGTGCACCTGATTCGAGCATTCAACGTGTTGCGCCAATATTCCGAACCCGAAGTCGCCGGCGCCTGGGCCTTGATGTGCAGTCGACTAGCGCCGGGTGGTCTGCTGATAGAAGGCACCTGCGACGAAATCGGGCGTCTGGCCAGTTGGGTGACTCTCAATTCTGATGGGCCGCAAACTTTCACAATATCGCTTCGCCTCAATGGCCTCGAATTGCCAAGCAAAGTTGCAGAGCGCCTGCCTAAAGCTTTGATTCACCACAATTTGCCGGGCGAAAGCATCCATAAATATTTGCAAGCAATTGACGCGGCTTGGCGCCTGCACAGCCCACTAGCCACCTTCAGCGCGCAGCAGCGCTGGGTTGCCGCCTGCGACACTTTGGTCGCACAAGGGTGGCCGATTGTGGTTGACCGAAAGCGTTGGCGACTCGGCGAGCTAACCGTGGCTTGGGCGGCAGTTGAACCTAAATAATCGGCAGCTCAGCCCGAGCGTCTTCTTCGGCCATGCCGCTCGCGCACAGCAAGTCAATCAACAGTGGGCGAAGCAGCAGCAAAACACTGGCTTCGCGCAGTTGATCGGCAATGCCAAACCGCTTGGGGTCTAGCTGGTGCATAACCTCAAGCAACAGTTCGCGAGCCTCAAGCAAACGTTCGGAGTCTTCGAGCCCCATTTTGAGCAGCAGGGCGCCTTCGGCGATTTGCTCGATCAGGTCGGCAAGGTAGGGGCGCGGTTTGGTGTCTCGCAATAAAAAGTCGACTCGGCGCACGATCACTCGAAGGTTGCGAGTTGCTAGGTCCATTCCGCGCATAAGTCGCACCTGACCCGAAAGTTCATCGCGATATTTGCGCAAAAACGGCGAAATTCGCGAAATCGCTATGGCGCTATCAAGCGAAAGCCGCCAGTTATCGACCAGTGGTTGAGTGCGGCGCACTTTAACCAAAGTCGCGTCCGCAGTTTTGACGTCGAGCTGAACCAACGCAAGTTTAAGCGCGTGCAAAACCTCAAGAAAAGTGTCAAATAGTTTGCCGGCGTCGACACGTGCCAAGCCCCGAGGGTCTCGCGGAATCAGAGCCGTCACAACCAAAGCCATGCTGGCACCCAGAAGCCCGTCAATGGTCTTGCTAAAAGCTAATTCGCCTGGCTGAATCAAAATAAAAACCAACATCGATTGAATGCCTGCCGACAGCGCAAAAGCTGAACTCGCTGACATAAACCTTGCAATAAAAAGTGCGAGCATGAGCGTTAGACCGATTTGCCAAACGCCCACACCGACCAGGCTCAGCAAAAACTCGCTGATCAAAATGCCAGTGACCATGCCCACTGCGGTTTCGGCAACTCGACGCGGCCTTGCATCTCGTGTGAACCCCAACGCTGAGATTGTGACGGTAACCGCAAGCACAGGCATTGCGTGGCCCAAACCAAAGTGCGCAATAGCGAAAGCGGCCATTGAACCAATCACGATTTGAACGATTGGCGCAATCGACTCCACCACGCGATGGGTTGACTCGCGCAGGCTCCAGTGCAGTTTCGGTGTTTTCACGCGCGCAGCCTAACCGTGCCCGTTCAAGAGGCTTTTGCGGGGGCGCGGGTTCGCAGCCCCAGCGTCAGTTGGCACAATAACTTCTTGGGTAGCCGAAATGGTTTCGTTGCCAGAGGTTACAACCAAAATGGCTGATGGATCGGTAACGCGGTTGATTACGGCGAGCGCAATCGGGCCCATTTCAAAGTGGTGTGCGGTTGAGGTAACGACACCCCGCTGGCGGTCGTCGCCTTGAACATAAACGGGGTCGCCAACTTCGGGCAAAAAGTGGCCAGAACCATCAAGCTGCAATAGAACGAGGCGGCGAGGCGGGTGCCCCAGGTTGTGAACTTTAGCAACTGATTCTTGCCCCCGATAGCAACCTTTGCTGAGGTGCACACCGGTGCTGAGCCAGTCGAGTTCGTGGGGCAACGTTTTGGCGTCGACTTCGCTGAGTTGCGATGGCCGGTGCGCCGCAATGCGCAGCGCGGTCAGGGCATCTGCACCAACCGACGGCAAACCATTTAAATCGGATGCCCCTTCGGCGGGCACCAGAGACTCGCTCAGGTGATAGTCGCGCGCCAATGAGGTCAAAGGGGTTTTTGAGTAGCGAACTGAACCGGCAACCTCATTGGGCCACGGGTCTTGCCAAACCACGGCAGCATTGGGCACGCCATCGAAGGAGTTTCGGGCAACTACAGTGAAGTCGGCGCTGCGATTGGCAATCACTACTTTTTTGCGGAAGACGTTGGCTCTAAGCCAGGCTTCGAATGCTTCGGCCGAAGCGCATTCTGCATAGAGTTCGTTTGGTGAGGCGAAGATCCAGGTTGATTCTGGTGATTCATGAACCCGCCAGGCTAACTGAACGTGACCGTTTGCGTCGAGCATGAGGGCTTCGGTTGATTCGCCAGGGTTCAAACCCAAAATTTTCTGGGCCAAAAAGGCGTGCAACCAGGCTTGGCGGTCGACGCCCGATATTTCAAAAATCATGTGCGCAGGCAGGTTTACGACTGCTTCACCGGCTGCAAAAGCACGCTGTTCCAGCAGCGGGTTGACCACTGGTTTGCCTAACCGATTTTTTCTAGGCGGGCTGAGGCATGCGATGTGATTGGGTTTCCCAGCGCAGCGATATCCCACACCCAAAGCAGCGCACCTTCAACTAGGCCATACATGCGTTGAGCGCCACTGTATTCTTTTGAGTTTTCTGAGCGGCTCGAGCCTCGGCCGGTGGCCATGTCAACTCGAGCACCTTTGATGAAGCCCATGTAATGTTCATTGATTCCGCTTGGGTGCAGAATCGAAGCTTCGATGTCGAAGCCACCGTGCTTGGTGCGAAGCTTTTCAAGGTCGTCGCGAGTTTTGATCGAGAGCTCGCCTTCACCCGGCAAAAGCCCTGGGCCATGATCACCAGTTTCGGCGGGGCGTGCCAAACGCCAAAAACCTAGTTCAGCGGGCAAAATTGTTCCGGCTTCATCGAGCAGTTTCGCTGATGATTGGTAGGTCACATAGTTTTCGCCGTTGTTTGCAAAAACTACAGTTTGTGAAAATTCGTATTCAATCGGCTGGCCGGTAACCGGGTTGACTCGGTGTTTATAGCTGATTACACCCGTGCCCTGCCACTGCCCGAGCAAAAACGCAAATGGGGTAGCCTCAATCGGCAAGTTTTCTGGCAGATCAAACAAGGTTAAAGCGACCTTTGCTTAGTAACTACTTTTGGCCTTTGAAAAGTTTGACCAAAACCAGGGCTGAAACGCTGACAATGGCTAAAACAGCCAAGACCAATAGGCCGGTGAAAAAGATTTCAGGTGCGAGCATGATTCGAGTTTAGCTCCTCACAAAGAGATACACACTAGCAACGGCAAGAATCAGGTATGAACCGCCGCTAACATAAATCAGTTCGCGCACAAAACCTTCTTTGGCAGCTCTAAACAGGTGCACTAGCGAAACCCCAGCAACCGAACCATCGCCAGCTCCTGTCGTTTCCGCGGACGCGGGAAATAACGAAAGCAATTCCGCAGACGTCGGGCGTCTGCAAACTCCGCCATTACCAGAGAACGGGTCTCTGCAAACTCCGACTACAGACGCAACTCCGCCCGCCGATAATTCTGCGGAAGCCGGGCTTC
>CAIYTL010000207.1 GCA_903929105.1 uncultured Micrococcales bacterium
ATTTCTTCGGCCGCTTCAAGGTTGTTCTTGGTTACGGTCTCTTCAAGGTTGCCGCCTGAACCGACAAATTTGCCGGTGTTAACGTCAACCACGGTCATTGCCTCGGTTCGGTCGATAACTAGCGAACCACCTGATGGCAAATAAACCTTGCGATCTAGCGCCTTGGCGATTTGTTCGCTAACGCGGTAGGCCTCGAAAATGTCGGTTTCGTCGGTGTATTCCTGAACGCGTTCAAGCAAATCAGGGGCAACGGCCGAAAGGTATCCGCGAATTGTTTCAAGCGCGTCAGAGCCGGCGATAACCATGCGCTGAAAGTCTTCGTTGAAAACGTCGCGAACGATTTTGATTAGCAGATCAGGTTCGCTGTGCAACAGGCTTGGCGCTTGGCCTTTTTCAACCTTGGCGCTGATGTCTGTCCACTGTGCTTGCAGGCGCTCAACGTCTAGCGTCAACTGCTCTTCGGTTGCACCTTCAGATGCGGTGCGAACAATTACACCCGCGTCTTCAGGCAAAATCTCTTTGAGAATTTTCTTTAGGCGGGCGCGCTCTGAATCAGGCAACTTGCGCGAGATCCCGGTCATGCTGCCGTTTGGAACATAAACCAAGTAACGACCAGGTAGCGAAACCTGAGATGTTAGACGGGCGCCTTTTTGACCAACCGGGTCTTTAGTAACTTGAACCAAAACTGTGTCGCCCGACTTTAGAGCAAGTTCGATTCGACGCGGCTGATTGGCACTAGTCTCGGCGAGCTCCCAGTCGACCTCACCTGAATAAAGCACGGCGTTGCGACCGCGGCCAATGTCAACGAATGCGGCCTCCATTGAAGGCAAGACGTTTTGAACTTTGCCCAAATAAACGTTGCCGATTAGTGAGGCATCTTGAGCTTTTGCAACGTAGTGCTCAACCAAGATTCCGTCTTCTAGAACACCAATTTGAATCTTGCCATCTTTAGAGCGAACCGTCATGACGCGGTCAACCGCTTCACGACGAGCCAAAAACTCTGATTCGGTGATTACCGTGCGGCGACGATTTGAATCGCGACCATCACGTCGGCGTTGCTTCTTAGCCTCAAGACGCGTTGAACCCTTGACGCCGCGAGGTTCGTTGCTCAACTCTTTGGGTTCGCGAGGAGTGCGAACCTTGACCACGGTGTTAGCGGGCAGTTCGCTGATTTCGGCGTCTTCGCCGGCGCGACGGCGTGAACGACGACGCAGGTGGCTTTCGTCATCTGCTGAGGTGAGTGCATCGCCACCGCGTGAACGCTTTGAATCGATAACGGGAGTGGGTAGGTCTGGCGCTTGAAAGATCAGGCTAAAAGGGGCACCTGCAGGCGGGGTCGATGAACTTGGTTCAACGACTTCTGAGTTCTCGCCCGAAGTGTTGGCTTTAGCGGCCTAGGTGCCGGCTTTTGACTTAGCAGAGGCGTTGCGACCGCCGTTAGAAGTTTTGCGGTTGCTAGCTGGCGCCGAGGTCTGAGGCTCAACTTCTGAACTCAAAGAGTCAGATGCTTGGCCGATCGCAGCATCTTTTGCGGCAGCTCTAGTCTTTGGCTTAGCCGCACCTGGCTCATTTTGAACGGGCTTAGAACTTGATGCACGACGCGCTGCTGGCTTGCTTGAGGCTGACTTTGCAGAGGTTTCAGGCTTTAAAGTTTCAGCCGATTCTGATGCAGTTTCGTTCGTGGTTTCTGACTGCGAATTTTCGAGTGCGTCAGATTGCTTTTTGTTCACCATTACGGTGCGCTCCATACTGCTCGTACAACAACCCACACCGTTGTCGCCGTAGCAAAAACTCTGTGTTGCAAACTCTTGTTTGCAACTAAAACTTTGCAGGCAATCTGCTTTGACCAAGCCCCAAATTCTTGAGTGCGCTGCCCCGAGGGTCTTATGCATGCTTGGTGGATTCCCGCCAAAACTTTCAGAACATTCGTGTGTGGAACGTTTGTTCTTAGTTCAAGTATGGCACTTTTGGTGTGAATTGTCAGTTAAGCAAAGCAACAGTGAGTCTTGCGGTGGCAGAATAGAAACGTGAGTGACACAACCTTGGCGTCAAATTCGAAGATAACTGCCTCGCCTGCCGCGCTTTGGTGGATTCTGATCACCGGCTTGGTCGGGTTCTTCGGAGCGGCAATGCTCACCTACGAGCACATTCGACAGCTTCTCAACCCGAATGAATCTCTCAGTTGCGACGTAAGCAATCTAATCTCATGCGGCACTGTCATGAAGCAGCCTCAGGCGCACATCTTCGGTTTTCCGAATTCATGGGTCGGAGTAGCCGGTTTTGCTCTTGTAATCGCTTTTGCAAGCGGTCAACTATTTTTCAAGCGAACTTACAGCAAACAAGTTTGGGTTGGTTTTGTAGCTGGCCTAGGCTTTGCAGCGACTTTCGTCTCGTTCTTATTTAGCCAAAGCATGTTCGTGATTCACGTACTTTGCCCCTATTGCATGGTGGTCTGGGCCGGAACGATTCCTCTGTTCATACACATCTTGCTCTGGTCGCGAGCCAATGGCATTTTTGACCTAAAGCCGGCATCGCTAGCTAGAGCCAAAGCGGTCTATGAATGGTCTTGGGTAATAGCTATCGGCACCGAAATTGCTGTGTTCGCATTTATTTATGCGAGCTTTATCGACGCTTTCAGGGCGCTTTAGAAAAATAAAATCGCTTTATGCAAACCAGAGCGCAAGCTCGCGCTCAGCTGATTCAACCGAGTCGCTGCCGTGAACCAAATTCTGCTGAACTTTCAAACCCCAGTCGCGACCCAAATCACCACGGATGGTTCCTGGAGCTGCAGCTGTCGGATCAGTAGCGCCAGCTAGTGAGCGAAAACCTTCAATGACGCGGTTGCCTTGAAGTTCAACTGCGACAACTGGGCCGCTCGACATGAAATCAATCAACGGCTCATAAAAAGGCTTGCCTTCATGTTCGGCATAGTGCTTAGCCAAAAGCTCGCGACTTGCGGTCATTAGGCAGAGTTTGCCAACTACATAGCCTTTGGCC
>CAIYTL010000208.1 GCA_903929105.1 uncultured Micrococcales bacterium
AACATTTGACCAAGCAACACTTTCTCGATTAGACGGGGAAAACCTTTCAAAATACTGACCTCGAGTCTATGAGCAAGTGGTGTTTTGAGGCGAAGCACTTCGATGTCATTGCGGGTGCTTCAGTTTTTCAGGAATTACTGCGTCGATTCGACTAGTTAGATGTAAAGCCCAATGCAGGGCTATGTGGCCTCGGTCGCGATAGACATTTTCGCCAAAGCGTGAAGCAAAGCAAGTCTTGTGATCGCAATATGCGTCGGTGAAGTCGGCCACAATCACCCGATGGTTGCTTGCCACAGCAGCAGGCAAAATGTCTGAGATAGAAAGAGCAGTTTTTTTGGGGTTGTCACATTTGCCTGACACTAGCTTGGCTTTGTTGTTTGCGCACACCTCGACCCCATCTATTGCTTTAGGGCTGTCACTAATAAGCAAGACCGTGGTGTTCCGTTGGGTGATCTTTTTGACCGCCGAAGCGTAGGCAGCTGCCATGCCATTTTTGTATCGCGTGACGAGAGTTGAGTTGGAGTTGATTACCAAGTCAAACGGCTCATGGCTGTTGAAATAATTTTCGCGTTGAACGCTCCACCATTTGCACGAGGGATTGTCCATATTGTTTGGATACATCGAGGGGTCAACCAGCGGGCAAGCGCTTTTTAAAATGAAAGTCACTGACCATCGGTATTTTTGCACCAATGCCAAAACCGGCTTTTGGTACTGCATGGCATGCGAATCTCCGGTTAGTGCTATTCGATATGTAGGGTTCTTAGCCCCGTAGGTGCAAACTAAAAACTTTTTGGCATCTCGAGTGACATGGCATTGCCCCGGTGTCGGTGTGACTGAACTAGTTGCCAACGCTGTAGAAAAGCCCGAACCGCTGACCATGGCAAAAGTGAGACTCACCAACACCAAAAAGTTCTTCAAGAATTTCAAACTTTGCCCTAGCCTCGCCTTTTGCGTTCGGCCGCTCGATGCTCGAGTTCGCCTGTTTTATAAGGAGTTTACTTTGAAGATTTCAAACAATCAGAGGCTTCATAAATGTAGTGCAGGAACAAAACGTTTCGAGCTGCTGTTCACAACTTGCAGGAGGAACTGAAATGAAGAACAACAGCTTGGCCATGATGGCACTCATAGCGCTTGTCGGCGCGCCCGCGTCGCTCATCGGTTACATCGACCCAGCAACTTGCCCGGCTCAGAATTCGGCGTTCACAACTTGTCAGCAGGCCGCTGATGAACACATCTGGCTTTTCTGGGTATTGGCCGCGTTTGGATTGTTGACTTTTGTTGGCTCTTTCGTTGCGCGAAAGATCACTTCGCAAAAGCGCCCTCGGTAGGAATCGAACCTACGACCAAGAGATTAGAAGGCTCTTGCTCTATCCACTGAGCTACGAGGGCTAGCCCAAGTAACCTTGAGCAACCTCTAGTTTATCTGTGGCTGCCTATAGAACTTTTTTAACAACGCTCGACTTGAGCATCATTGGCCCGAAGCCATCAACTTTTGCATCTATGTCATGACCATCTGCGCCGTTTACGAGGCGAATGTTTCTAACTTTGGTTCCAACTTTGATTGCCGTCGAGCTGCCCTTAACTTTTAAGTCTTTGACGATCGTTACTGTGTCACCATCAGCTAGCACATTGCCAACAGAGTCTTTTATTAGACGAGTTGATTCATCGACCCGCTCAGATTCAGCTTCTAACGGCCATTCGTGGGCGCATTCTGGGCATACCAGCAAGCTACCCATTTCATATGAATACTCGCAGTTGCACATGGGGCATGGTGGATATATTTCTGACACATCTGAAAGAGTATCCAACTTAAGGACACGCTTTCGGCACGGCATTTCGTGAAAGCAACGTTTTGTTTCAAGAAGAGTCGATGTAAACGCTTGCTTTGTAACGGAAAGGTCACGAATGCGTTAAACAAGAGTTTTTTATTAACACAGCGAATGTCTTGGCTCGTAGGGTTGAAGTACTTTATTTATTCGTCGTCGAAGGCAACGCTGCTTTCGGTGACACAATCTTTGCCCAACAAGGAGATTCAAATGAAAGCAAATCGTTTTGTGCGAGTGCTCGGTCTTGTTGCTGCCGGCGCATTGACCACCACTGGTCTTGCCGCCGTAGCAATGGCGCCGGCTGATGCTGCAACAAAATCGACAGTAGTTCTTCTTTCAACCGGAGACATTACTTCGCTTAACTCAAACACCATCGAAGGCAACACTGCCTACAACTCAACTGTTGGGTATCTAACCAGCACTGGCTTCAGCTACTACGACGACAACCCGACTTTGGTTATGAACACCAAGTTCGGCACAATGAGCGTAATCAAGAAGGCTGCACACGACTTCGAGATCAAGTACACCGTAAAGCCTGGCCAGAAGTGGTCAGATGGCACCCCAATCGACGCAGTTGACCTTTTGCTTTCGCACGTTACTTCAAGCAACAAGTATTCAATTGCAGCAGGTCTAGGTAACCCAGACGGCGGAACCCCAAAGTTCAACAGCGTTGGCTACGGTGGCGCTTATGCCGAGCACGTAGTTGGCGACCCAACCTTGAGCAGCGACCACATGTCAGAGACAATCAAGTTTGACCAGCCAATGCCAGACTGGCAGCTATTGGCTCCTGGTCCAACACCGGTTCACGCACTTGAGCTACTTGCCGCTGGCAAAAAGGGTCTAGGCACTGCCGCTCAGAACCTAGCTGCAAAAGCTAAGTTCCTAAGCGACTTCAAGACCAAGAACTCAAACCTAAAGAAGCTCGGTAACGCATGGACCAACGACTACAACATTCAGACAATCACCCCAAGCACTAACAAGCTTTTGCTTGTAAGCAACGGTGGATTCATTGTTCAGAGTGCCACCAAGACCTCAATGATCTTGGTTCGCAACCCTAAGTACACCTCAGGCCCAGCGCTTGCTAGCGCCAACGGTGTAAAGACCATCGTTATCAAGGTGATTCAAGACAACAGCGCTGCAGTTCAGGCTCTTCGCAACGGTGACATCGATGTGTACTACAACACGTTGCCTACCGGTGCTGACAAGTCAGTTCTGTCAGGCATCAGCCACATCGCTGTTTCAACCAAGGTTGCTGGTGGTTACTCACACTTCGACCTACGTGTTGCTCCGATGAACGGCACCACCGATGACCCATACACTGGCCCATTCGCCGGAAACAGCCAAGAGGCAAAAGACCTTCGTCACGCATTCTTGCTAGCAGCACCTCGCCAGCAGTTTGTTAACACGTTGATCAAGCCTGTTATGTCAAACGCAACCACCATGGACACCCAGTTTGCCTTCACCGGCAGCACCGAGTACAACACCATCACCAAATCATCTGGTGTTGCTGAGTACTCAGCTGGAACCCAAGCACAGCGCACCGCACGTGCACTTGCTTTGGTCAAGCACTGGTACCCATCGGCCACCTCGTCGGTTCACCCTGTTACCATCCACATTGCTCACGCTGACACCTCTGTTCGCAACAACATTGCAGCACTGCTTATCGCTGAAGAGCGCAAAGCCGGCTTCAACGTTGTTGACCACGCAAGCGCTAGCTTGTTCGGCAGCGGCGATGCCTACAGCTCAGCGTATGACGCAGAGTTCTTTGGCTTCGGTCTGAACAGCATCAGCCAGGGCAATAGCACCGAGGT
>CAIYTL010000209.1 GCA_903929105.1 uncultured Micrococcales bacterium
AGATTGTCAATCGACAGCAAATAGAGTGTGACGGTGCGAATGCCGATTTCATCACACCAGTGTAAAAATTCGTGGATTTTCTGCGCACCAGCAGCGTGACCGTGGCGCGGCTTGGCGCCTTCGCCAACTCGCAACTCAGCCCAGCGCCGGTTGCCGTCAAGCATCACGGCAACGTGGTTTGGCAGGTCTTCGGGCGCTAAACCACGCTCGAGCCGCTGCTCATAAAGCTTATAAATCAGGTTGCGCACATCTTTCAGATTACTACTAGGTTTGGGGTGCGCGAATCGGGTTAGAGTTATGAATATGAGCGAGCAAAAAGCAAACGAACCGTCGACCGATACCGGGGTTTTGCCACTGCATATTCCGGTGTCTGACTTTTCAGCCGCCGCCGCCGCCGAGGCCGACGCGCGACCTACTTGGCGAGGCTGGATTCATACCGGTGTGCTGCCGATTGCCATCGCCGCGGGAATCGTTTTGGTGGTTTTAGCAAACGGGGTGGGAGCAAAAGTTTCGACCGCCATTTTCTTCGGATGCTCGGTTTTGCTGTTCGGCAACTCAGCGCTGTATCACCGTTTCAATTGGAAACCAAAAACTAAAAAGATTCTCAAGCGCATCGACCACGCCAACATTTTTTTGCTGATTGCAGGCACTTACACCCCAATCACACTGCTGGCCTTGCCTCAGTCGCAGGCGTTGCTCATGATCATTTTGATTTGGGGTTCAGCGCTGCTCGGCATCGGTTTTAGAGTGTTCTGGATCAACGCCCCGCGCTGGCTGTATGTTCCCCTTTATGTAGCCATGGGTTGGGCTGCGTTGGCTTTTGTGGCCGACTTTATGCGCGCTAACGAAGCGATGATGATTTTGGTGCTGGCCGGCGGCCTTTGCTACACCGTTGGCGCTGTGGTTTATGCCCTAAAAAAGCCAAACCCTTGGCCGGGCAAGTTTGGTTTTCACGAGATTTTTCACGCTCTAACCGTGGTTGCTTTTCTGGCCCACTGGGCCGGAGTCTTGCTGATCGCTTTGAACCCAGCTGCCGGCAGTTTCGGTTACTAGGGCTGCGCTGTGGCGCGTGGCCAGTTGCGCCTAGTTAGTCGCGCTTAGGCTTTGGCGGGGCGGCCGGGCGCTGAGGCTTGGTGGCTGACTTAGCCGCCTTAGCCGCCGCAGCAGTCGGGGTAATGATTGGCATTGACTTGGTTGTGGTGGTTTCTTTCCAGTCAACAGCCAAAGCGTTATCAATTTCTTCTTGGTCAACGTCTTCACCGCGCAACAGACGTGCCTGAATCTCGGCCTTGTAGCGCACTTTGCGCAAGCGACGCACCAGGTCAAAAATAATCACCATGGTCAGCGCGGCAATAACAAAAATAAAGATGAAACCTAAAGTTTCAGGCCCGCCCCAAGGGTCGTTAGGGTCGGTGCTGGTCGAGTCCGCTGCTTCGCTGAAAAATCTTGCAATCGTTAAAAGGTGCATGAAACAAGTATGCCCCTGTTGCCGAACTTTTTCGCCTAACCTTAAGCTATGACATCAACCGAGCAGCTTTTAGCAGAACGCTATGGGCGGGGGCCGAAGGCATCCGTTGCTAAAAATCGTCGGTGGATTTATGTTTTTGGCGCACTCGCATTGATCGCGTTCACGATTTGGGCGTTGGCTGCCGCCAGCACCTCTGGCAACGCTGTGGCAGTGGTTTCAAGCGTGTCTAAGCCGTTTGGCAAGTCGGGTTTTGAAGTTTCGGGCACTGTGTCTAGACCCGCGGGTGGCGTGGTGCGCTGCGCGCTGCAGGTGCAGGCACTCGACTTTTCGGTGGTTGGTTATCGCGAAATCACGCTTGGCGCTGGCGTTACAAGTTTTGACGAGCGGGTGTTTACCATTGCCCCCGGCGTTTCGGCGAGCGTCACGCACTGCTGGTTGCAGTAACGGCATTGCCACAAGCCGCAGCCTGTGTCTAAAATAGAACCCTAGCCACTGAGTGTGGCACCAAATGCCGCCATCGGGCGGTGTTTTTGCATATTAGAGATTTGTTTGCGGGAGTGATTGTCGTGGCCGATGAAACCACTTGGTTGACTCAAGATGCCTATGACCGTTTGTCGGGTGAACTTGAAGTTTTGATGAGCGAGAAGCGCGGCGAGATCGCTAAGCGCATTCAAGAAGCTCGCGAAGAGGGTGACCTCAAAGAAAACGGCGGATACCACGCTGCTAAAGAGGAACAGGGCAAGATTGAGGCCCGCATTTTTCGTTTGAAGAACATTTTGAACAGCGCTGTGGTTGGCGAGGCTGCTGACCCGAATGGCGTTGTGGCTCAGGGAACTGTGGTTCGAGTGAGCATGCGCGGCAATGAGCTTGAGTTTTTGTTGGGCAATGCCGAAATCGCTGACGGCAGTGAGCTAACGGTTTATAGCCCTACATCACCGATCGGCCAAGCTATTCTGGGTCGCAAGATTGGCGAAACTGTTAGCTATTGGGCGCCTAACGGCAAAGAAATCGAAGTCGA
>CAIYTL010000210.1 GCA_903929105.1 uncultured Micrococcales bacterium
CGGCAGCAATCATTACTCTGCGTTTGCAGAGATTGAATCTGATGCCGTCAAAACGCGACCTGCGCTTGGTGTTGCTTGTGGCAACGGGAGTAATTGTGATTTACCCCGCGCTGAGCACATTTGCGCTGAGTTCGTTATCGGTTGGCACTTCGGGAATCATCAACTCGCTCACCCCAATCGTTGCTTCGGTGTTCGCTCTGTTTATCGGCCATGCACGCCCAAAACCCGCTTTTTGGTGGGCAGCGGCAGCTGGCACTATAGCCACCGTTCTTTTTGCCCTGTCTAAAGATGGCAAGCTGACTTCAACGCCGGTCGCGGTGCTAGCCATGGTCTTGGCAGTGTGTGGCGCGGCAATTGGCAACGTTTCAGGGGCCACACTCAGCAGCCGCCTAAAAAGCTACAACGTCATAAGTTGGGGCATTTTGGCTGCCGCGCCCTTCACACTGGCAATCACTTTGATCGATCTATTGATGAGCCCGACGCACGGCCTAAATGCAGCGACCTACGCAAGCGGAGCGATCGCACCCGAAGCCTGGTTTGGTTTTGCCTACGCAGCCCTAATCTCAAGTTTTGGGGCGCACTTCTTTTGGTTCTATGGCCTTGACCGCATCGGAGTGGTGCGAGGCTCACAACTCATGCTGGCTCAGGCGCCAGTCACACTAGTCTGGGGCATTCTGCTACTCGGCCAGATTCCATCGCTGCTCACCTGGGCCGCTGCCGCCGTGATCATCGCCTGTGTAGCTTGGTCGCAGCGAGCCAAATAGCAGCGACGCAACTGGCCAAATGAAAAAGCTCGACACCGCAGTGTCGAGCTTTTTGTGAAACCTTAACGGCCGAAGGGCATCCGTCTTTATGCACGCAACATGTCGTGGCGCACGATGGTGGCGTTGCGATCTTGGCCAACGCCGATTGCCGAAATGCGAGTTCCCGTGAGCTTCTCAAGAGCCAAAACATAATCTTGGGCGTTCTTAGGAAGGTCGTCAAAGGTCTTTGCTTGAGTGATGTCTTCGGTCCAGCCAGGGTAGTTTTCATAAACCGGCACAGCGTGGTGAAAGTCGCTCTGTGAAACCGGAATTTCGTCCATGCGAACGCCATCAACTTCGTAGGCAACACAAACCGGAATCTGCTCAATGCCGGTGAGCACATCAAGTTTGGTAAGAAAAACGTCGGTTAGACCATTGATGCGAGTGGCATAACGGGCAACCGGTGCGTCGAACCAACCGCAACGACGTTCACGGCCGGTGGTTGTGCCAAACTCGCCACCAGTTTTGCGCAAGAACTCGCCCCACTGGTCAAATAGCTCGGTTGGGAACGGGCCAGCGCCAACACGGGTTGTGTAAGCCTTAAGAATGCCGATCACCGAAGTGATCTTGGTTGGGCCAATGCCCGAACCGATAGTTGCGCCGCCCGAGATTGGCGACGAAGACGTCACAAACGGGTAAGTTCCGTGGTCAACGTCAAGCAAGGTTCCCTGGCCACCTTCAAGCAGCACAGTCTTGCCAGCTTCAAGAGCTTGGTGCAGCTCAAGCGCTGTGTCGCGCACCATCGGGCGCAAACGTTCGGCATAGCTGAGCAGTTCGGCCACAACGTCAGCCGGTTTGATGGCTGCGCGGTTATAAACCTTAACCAACAGTTGGTTCTTCTGAGTTAGAGCAGCCTCAACTTTTTGAGTCAAAATCGAAACGTCAAACAGGTCTTGAACGCGAATGCCCATGCGGCTAACTTTGTCGCCATAGGTTGGGCCAATGCCGCGGCCCGTAGTGCCGATGGCGCGCTTGCCCAAGAAACGTTCGCTGGTTTTGTCTAGCGTGGTGTGATAGCTGGTAATGATGTGAGCGTTGGCCGAAATCTGAAGGCGCGAAACGTCAACACCCTTAGCAATCAGGCCGTCGAGTTCGTGAAACAGCACGCCTAAGTCAATGACCACACCGTTGCCGATTACAGGAATCACGCCTGGGGTCAAAATGCCCGAAGGCAAAAGGTGCAGGGCAAACTTTTTGTCACCAATAACCACAGTGTGGCCAGCGTTGTTGCCGCCTTGGTAACGCACAACATAGTCAACGCGCTCACCCAAAAGGTCAGTCGCTTTGCCCTTGCCTTCATCGCCCCACTGGGCGCCAACAAGCACTACTGCAGGCATGCCGAACTCGATTCTAAAAAAGTTGGATGTCAGCTTTTGAGCTAACGATTAAGTTTAGCCTAGGCACCTGTTTTGCGCCTAAAAACTTAGGTAACACAAGGCAATCGGCACGCATCGCAGTCGGCTAAAAAACGTGCTGCATCACCCAGCTGTGCATGGTGATTGCCGCTGCCGCGCTGGCGTTGATTGAGCGAGTTGAACCAAACTGGGTGATCTCGAGCACGACATCGGAAGCAGCAATGGCAGCTTCGCTCAAACCAGGGCCTTCTTGACCAAACAGCAAAACGCAGTTTTTAGGCATGGCGTAGGTTTCGATTTGCGAACATCCGGGCACATTGTCGATCGCAAGAATCGGCAGGCGGTCACCGGCATCGCCAGCAGTTTTTGCCCACTCGATGAACTCTTCAACCGTGTTGTGGTGGCGCACGTGTTGATAACGGTCGGTAACCATGGCGCCACGGCGGTTCCAACGTTTGTGCCCAATGATGTGAACTTCGGTTGCCAAGAAAGCATTCGCCGTGCGCACGATTGAGCCGATGTTTAGGTCGTGTTGCCAGTTTTCGATGGCAACGTGAAAGTTGTGGCGACGCACATCAAGGTCTGCCACAATCGCTGCCATAGTCCAATAGCGATATTTGTCGAGCACGTTGCGGGTGTCGCCGGCAGCAAGCAGTTCAGGGTCAAAGTGGTCGCCCTCTGGCAACTCGCCAACCCACGGCCCAACACCCCAAGTGGTTTGTTCGTGGCTCGCGGCAGCGCCATTAAGGTTCGTCGCTTTTTCGTCAGACATAGCTTCAAGCATATCGGCGTCGCGGGTAGCATTAAACCCATGAGCAAACGCAGCGAAATCAAATCTTGGCTAACCGACATGGATGGAGTCTTGGTTCACGAAGGTCACGCCCTGCCGGGTGCGGCCGAGTTGATCAAACAGTGGCAAGACTCAGAGACTCCGTTTTTGGTGCTCACAAACAATTCGATTTACACTCCCCGCGATCTTTCGGCTCGTTTGCGTTCGATTGGCCTAGACGTGCCTGAGGATCGCATTTGGACCTCAGCGCTTGCCACCGCAAACTTTTTGAAGTCACAAAAGCCTGACGGCACAGCATTTGTTTTGGGCGAAGCCGGCATGACCACGGCCTTGCACGACATTGGTTATGTTATGACTGACCAAAACCCCGACTATGTTGTGTTGGGTGAAACCCGAAACTTCAACTTTGATTCGCTAACTCGTGCGATTCGTCTGATTAACAACGGCGCCCGCTTCATTGCTACGAACCCAGACGCCACGGGCCCTTCAGCTGAAGGCGTTTTGCCTGCTACCGGTTCGGTAGCCGCGTTGATCACTAAAGCTACTGGCAAAGAACCATATATTGTTGGCAAACCAAACCCGATGATGTTTCGTTCAGCGATGCGCAAAATCGGCGCCCACTCAGAGTCGACCGGAATGATCGGTGACCGCATGGACACCGACGTGGTTGCCGGCATTGAGGCTGGTTTGCACACAGTTTTGGTTCTGACAGGCATTGCCGATCAGGCCGAGATCGAGAAGTATCCGTTTAGACCAAACGAGATTTTGAACTCGGTGGCTGACTTAGTCGAAAAGTTTTAGCGACTAGTCGCCGCTGTCGTCACCCTCGTTGTCATCACCTTGGCTGTCGTCGCCATAGTTGCTGCCGCTGTTACCCGAACCGCCAGTTGCTCCTGAGCCCGTTGAGGCACCTGGAGTAGCACTTGAAGTGTTGCCGTGGCTAAAGGTTGGTGGCACAGGCACAACCACTGGTGTGGTTGAAGGTGAAGGGGTGGCCGTTGGGTCAGCGGTTGGTGTCACTGTTGGACTAGCTGACGGCGTGGCCGAAGGGCTGGCGGGCGCGGTAGGTGCGGTCGATGACGAAACGTGCTTGCTGCCGTGCGAACTTGAGCTAAAAGTTGTGTTCGAAAAACTTGGGCTGCCAGCAACACCGCTTTCAACAGCCGAAGCGTTAGCACCCGAAGTGTCACCGAAGCTTGAGCCCGCTGAGTCACCATTCGAATCGCCAGAGGCGCCCGCAACTGCGGTTAGGCCTGAGCCCGAACCGTCGCCTGATTGACTGGGCTGACCGGCAGCGTTCGCCTGATCAGCGTGTTGAAGGTTTGCAGGGGTAAGCAGTTGGTTGCTCACAAACAAGCTGCCGCCGAGCGCAAGGGCGCTTGCAACATAGGTTGCAACTTTCACGCCGACACTCGAAGCGGTCGATGAGCCAAAGTTATAGGTTGCGTCTGAAGGCGCAAGCTCTTCGCTGGTTGGCTCTTGGCTGTATTCGCTGTGATCTAACATTTTTCACCTGATTTGCGTGGCCTCTTGCGAGGGTTGGCTTGGCGCTTATGAAACCTAAAACTTTTTGTTGCAGATTTATTGTTTCGCTCTGAGTTGAGTTTTCACCGCAAAAAGGTTGTGAAAAGCCTGTGAATAACCGGGCGGCCGGGCTAGCGAATTGCTCACGATAGTTTGCTGACAGTTTCGTGTTTCTTCAGCTTGACTTTACTTTTGGCTCTGATAGTTGAAACGTGAGCTATAGCGACATTCGCAACTATGTTGCAATCGGCGACTCCCTTTCAGAGGGGCTTGGCGACTTTGCCTTCGAGTGGTTTGACAACCGCGAAGGTTGCGGCTGGACAGACCGCTTGGCTACCCTTTTGACCATTCAGGCCGAAGAAACTGGCAGCATTTTTCACTATGCCAACCTGGCAATTCGTGGCAGCAAGCTTCGCAAAATCATGACCACCCAACTCGATGCTGCGCTTGCGTTAAAGCCCGACTTCATCACAGTTATGGCCGGCGCCAACGACATTATGACCAAAGCC
>CAIYTL010000211.1 GCA_903929105.1 uncultured Micrococcales bacterium
GCAGGAAGCCTGCCTTTGTTACTCATGATAATAAAGCTAGTATGTGTGTTCTATATCGCAAAAATCACTCGGTTGGAAGTCCTTCTGATAACTACATAAATTCACCACGCTTAGTCTACGCCATCGCGACCTTTTGGGAGGAGATCACGTTCTCATAGGTGACTCACTTTCTCAAGCCAACCTTTGTGCCAGCGGCCAGCCTACGTAAATGTGCCGTGAAGGCTGGAAGAAACTGCAAATAGGCTTTGAAACCATCAGCTAAAACAGCTTTATCAAACCGCATTGCAATAGTGTGATGCCCAGAAACCAATTCGAAGTCAGCTGTCCTCTGAACTTCGACAGACCTACCAACACCGTCCAAATCCTCGGAGGCATCGGCGAATACCAAATCACCGTTTTGCAAGCGGTCTAACTCTTTGGCTTTTTCGAGCGGCAAAGTCGGCATTGCCGCGCTATGTGGATTCAAGAAAAAACTTTTCGAGCCGTGAATGTCACCGTAATGCAAGTACGCAACACCGCCTTCAGCCGAAAGCTCTGCACGCGAGTTAACACCATTCTTGAGTATCGTGAAGTGGTCACCCAACCGCCTCACAACCCACTCCCCACTGAACCCCGGCAAGCGGGTTTGGCCGGTGAGGAGTTGTTGCATGGCGGCTTGTTTGAGGTCGCGCTTTTTGGCGATCAGTTTTTTCAGTCCGGCGATCAGGGCATCGACGTCGGAGAGGGCTGTGGCAATAGCGCGTTGTTCCGATAGTTTCGGTACTGCAATCAAAGTGCCAGAAAACTGAGTTTTATTAACAAGAGGAACCGCTTGTTCTCCTGCCTGCTCCTTCACACTAGGTGCAGCCATCAGCAGAGAGTAGTAGAGAAATTCCGAATCTAGATGTTCTGAGGGAAATACAGCATTAATCTGCTGATTACTTGTCAGCTCAACAGAAGCAATTGCACATTTCCCAATCGTTGAGCCAATGCAAACAAAAAGAACTGATTTCGCAGGGAAAGGTATCGCTACAGAAAACCCTTTTCTTGAAAGTCTTTTTCCCGTCTGATGAATCCACTTTGAATCATCAATATCAGCAGGGCTAGCGAACAAAAAATCATCACCGTAATTAGAGGCATCTGCTGTAGGCGGCGTATTACCGGTAGCAATGACAGCAAGCTCTCCAATTGGCTTTACAAGCCAACCCATAGGTATTGCACCTAATCTATTTGCCGAGATACAAGCAACCGCGCTCATACCACCCCCATCCGCTTGAGGTGCTCCCCCGCCTTGACTGACAGCGCTTCCACTTCGTCAGCCAGCGCAGGCAGCGGCGTCGCATAGCGCTCGGCCAGCTCGCGGATGCGGCGGGTCAGGGTTTGGCTCACGCGGTCCAGCTCGGCAAATAGGCTGGCGTTCAGCGTGGCCAGCCATTTGTCGTGCACCACCAGTTGCTGGATGTCGGCTTCGGTCAAGGTGGCATAACGGTCGTAGGCTTTTTGCTCCAGCGCGGCATCCAGCGTTTTCACGGTTTTCTTGAGGACGGTTTCTTCGTCACTGAGCTTGAGCCAGGCTTTCAGCACCGCCAGCTCGTCTGCCGCATCGGCATCGTTACCAATTTCTTTGATGC
>CAIYTL010000212.1 GCA_903929105.1 uncultured Micrococcales bacterium
CTTGCGAAGGCTTGTTGTAGTATGGCGTGACGATCATTACGCCGTCGGCGCCGGCAGCTTCGCTAGCTTTGTAAAGCTGAATCGCGTGGGCGGTTTCGTTTGAGCCACCGCCGGTAATGATTTTTGCACGACCGCTTGAAACACTCTTGGCAACGGTAACCAGTTTGATTTTTTCAGCGTCAGTCAAAGTTGAGGTCTCGCCGGTGGTGCCAGTGACCACAACGCCGTCGGCGCCGTTGCTAATGATGTAATCAATCAGCTTTTCAGTGCTCGCCCAGTCAACTTCGCCCTCATGGTTCATGGGCGTGACAAGCGCGACCAGCACCTGGCCAAAAAGATTCTTACCGTTCTGAGACATGGCTACAAGACTACTTTGTTATGGGGCTACGCGACCATTGGCGTTGAAAGCCTCATAGGTGAGCGGCATTAGTTGCGCCCAGAAGTCTTCCATCTTTTCAGCACACATTTCGATTTCGCGCTGCGGGAACGACGGAAAATGTGTGCCTTCACGCTGGGTGCGCAAGCTCAAAAAGTTCATGAGTGCGCGAGCGTTCATGGTCACATACATGCTCGAATAAATGTTGAGCGGCAAAACAATGCGAGCCACCTCGCGAGCCACGCCAGCTTCTAGCATTCGCAAATAGGCGGCATAAGCCTCGGTTGAAGCCTTGCGTGATTCTTGTTCAACCAAAGCTATTTGCTCTGGGGTGCCAGGCAAGAACTCGTAGTGACCGGTCTTGCCGACCTGAATCAAGTTGCGATCAGGGCCGGGAACATAAAATACAGGGCTGAGCTGCTTGTAACGACCTGACTCTTCGTTGTAGCTAGCAATGCGGTGACGCATGAACTCGCGAAACACAAAGATCGGTGCTTGCACATAAAAAGTCATTGAGTTGTGCTCGAATGGGCTGCCGTGACGGTCGCGCATCAAGTAGTTGATCAGACCGCGGCTGCGCTTGTCGGCTTCGGCATCTTGCTCATTCATGGCAGCCTCAAGGGTTTGCTCACCCTGGGTTGAAACGCGAGCAGCAAAAAGCACATCTTGATCGGTGGCGTTCGAGCGCACCAGTTCGACGGTAACGTCGCTTCTAAAAATTACATCAGACACACCTAAAGTTTAGCCTTCAAGCAGCGCTTTGGGCTTCGCGAGCCGCGTTTTGTCTGATGTAAGAATCCGAAACAAATAAGCAGAGGTGGCGCCCCGCTCGTAACCTAGAGGCATGCCTTTCGAAGTCAAACTTGCCCTATTTGCAGCCGTAGCTGCGATTAGTGTTGCCGGTGGCCTAATTTGGAAGGCGCGCACCGGCCGCGCAAACCTTGTGAAATCTGGCGAACTGGTAGACCTTGGCAAGCTGCAGGCTGAAAAGGCAGGCGTGCGCGTTGGCAAATTTGGCCGAAAAGTTACTTTCGTGCAGTTTTCAACCGAGGTTTGCTCACAGTGCCGCCAAACCGCTCGCCTTTTAGGTGAGGTTGAAACCAAGCACAAAGATGTTTTACACCTCGAAGTCGATGTGACCAACCGCCTCGACTTGGCAGCACATTTCAAAGTTTTGCAAACCCCCACCACCCTTGTTTTAGATTCAACCGGTCGAGTGGTATCTCGAATCGGTGGCGCCCCCAAACCAAACGTAATAACCCATGAGCTAGAGAAACTTGAGGTCTTCTAATGTCAACATCAGCAAACTCCGCAACACCTGCCGGCATCGACCCGCGCGGCCCACGGTTTGGTGCAACCATCATCAACGTGCTGAGCGTGATCATTTTCTTTTTAGCGCTCGACAGCAGCCCAATCAACCAGAGCACGGCTTATCTTCTGTTAGTACTAGCCGCGGTTTTGTTTGCTTTTGGCGCATTCTTTGGCACCAGCAGCCACCCGTTTGCCTGGCTCTATAAAAAGTTGGTTCGACCTCGCTTGGGTGCACCAAAAGAACTCGAAGACCCTCGCCCACCTCAGTTCGCACAGGCCGTGGGACTATTCGTTGCCGGCATCGGAATCGTGCTGCAGGCAGTTGGAGTTGAATATGGTGTTGCGATTGCCGCAGCGGCTTTGTTCGCCGCCAGCACTCTGCAGGCTTATTTTGCCTACTGCCTCGGTTGCCAGATCTATTTAGCGCTGAAGCGCGCTGGCATCATTCGCAACAGCTAGTTTGATTGCTCGGCGCATGGCAGCGCGAGCTCGGCGGCGATCGCCAGCCGCGTCATAGGCCATGCCCAATGCAAACCACGCCGACCAGGCCTCAGGAGCCTCTTGAGCGGCTCGGCTAAAACGTTCAAACTCAGCGTCGGCAGAGGCACGAGTGGCTCGGCCGCTGGGCCGAACATCCAAGTTAAATTCTGGGTAGTCGCCTCGAGCAATCAGAGTTTTGGCTAGCCTCTCAAGCCGCAGACCAAAGCGAAGCTCAAAAACGATTCCAACCAGACCCACCGCCGGCAGCACCAGCAAAACGCTGCCCATGACAACGCCCGCTAGGCGGCCGCTAGCGATCAAAATGAAGCCCTTGTCGCCCAACAGAATCACATAAAGAACCGTGAGCGCGGTCATCACCAGCGCGCTGATTTTTGAGCTCATGGTCTAGTGCTGAGCTGCTTCAACAACTGCCTGCAAGCCAACCGTTAGCCCAGTTGACTTTGCCGCAGAACGAATCGAAAGCAAAATGCCAGTCTGGTAGGCCTTGACCGAAGTGGTCTCGTGACTAATGGTGAGCAACTCGCTTTCGCCACCAAAAAGCACATCTTGCTTAGCAGAAACGCCCGCTAGGCGCAGACTGTGAATCGGCACACCAGCGGCAACTTGGCCACGAGCCGGTTGACCAACACCAGGAAGCAAAGGCTGCCCGATTTCGGCTTGGGCGCGCGCGTGAGCGATCATTTCGGCGGTGCGAACCGCAGTGCCCGAGGGCGAGTCGACTTTGCCCGCGTGGTGAGCCTC
>CAIYTL010000213.1 GCA_903929105.1 uncultured Micrococcales bacterium
AGTTCGAATTCGACGGAGCTTATGTAAAGGGAAATGTCGACCGAATTGAGTTGCGCGCGGACGGAACGATTCGCATCGTCGACCTCAAGACCTCGCGTTACGAATATGTCGCCAAGAAGATTGACGAGCATCCTCAGATGGCTGCGTATCAGCTAGCCGTGATTGAGAACGGATTTGAAAATCTCCCAGAACTTCAGGATGGTCGACCACTTGGCGGAGCGCACCTTCTAGAAGTTGGCCTCGACAAGAAACCCAACCTCGACGCAAAGATCAAGATGCAAAAGTCGTTCACGAGTGACGTTGAACTTCAGAGAGCCAGGCGCCAGCAGTTGCACGAAGTGATTGAGGGCATGCTCGCTAACGGCCAGTTGTTGCTGGCAAACGTCGGCACGCACTGCCAAGAGAAGTATGGATACGGATCCTGCTCGATTCACCTAGTAGAGCAGGTCACCTATGGAAACTAAATTGACCCCAGAAATTCGCTTCACCCCAGAACAGGTCGTTGATGCGCTGAACCTCGGCTATAAGCCGAACGAGCAGCAAGTGAAGGCCATTTCCGCCTCATACACGAGCCCGACCCTCGTGGTTGCCGGCGCCGGCAGTGGCAAGACCGAGCTGATGGCCCTTCGTGTGCCATGGCTGGTGGCAAACCGCCTGGCTAGTCCAGAACAGATTCTCGGCCTAACCTTCACTCGCAAGGCCGCGGCTCAGTTGAACAATCGCGTCAACGAGTACCTACGCGCGCTTCGCGATAACAAGGAAGCCGATATGTGGCCGCAGGAACTCGGCGACGAGTACACCCCGCCAACTATCGCGACATACAACTCCTATGCCACGAGCCTCTTTCGCGACTTCGCACTTCAGCTCGGCTACGACAGCGATGCCGTTCAGCTGACCGATGCCACGGCTTACCAATTCGCCCGCCAGTTACTGAATGCCAAAGGCGCTCAGATCGACGAGCGTTTGCTCGATGAAGACTTCAAGGTCAGCACTCTCGCTGATCACGTCATCTAGCTCGCAGCCGCCATGAACGAAAACGAGGTTTCTGCCGCAGAGATCGAAGCGCACCTGCAGCAGTACCTCGACAAGATCATCCCAATGCCGAAGAGCAAGCAGCAGCGCAATGACTACCAAGCCGAGGTAGTCGAAACCATGGATGCCTTCGAGCGCAACAAAATCATTGCTCGACTTGCAGAGGCTTTCCTCGAGGCAAAGATCGAACATTCGCGCATCGACTATTCCGACCAGGTGGCACTTGCCAAAAAGGCAGTCACAGAGCTTGGCAATCTAGTTGTCGACCGTGAGCAAGAGCGCTACACGCAAATCTTGCTCGACGAATACCAAGACACTTCGGTTCTGCAGACACGTTTGCTTGCCGGATTGTTCAAAGACAAGTCGGTTATCGCTGTCGGTGACCCGCACCAGTCAATCTATGGTTGGCGTGGCGCCTCGGCATCAAACCTGGCCGAGTTCCAGCGCGACTTCATTTCGCCAGACGCCCAAGGGAATGCCAAGCCATTCCAGGCTCTGCAGCTCTCCGTCTCGTGGCGTAACCCGCAGAAGGTTCTTGACCTTGCCAACGATGTTGCCAAGGTTCTCGATGTCCCGCTCGATTACATCAGCGAAGACCAGCGCCGTCTTCTGGCCACCGTCAAGCGCGATGAGCTCTCGCCACGACCAGACGCAGGTGACGGATCGGTCGACTTCTACTATGGGCAGACGCTTAATGACGAAACCGCTCATGTAGCAAAGTGGCTAAAGGAGCGGATGGCGACGAACTGGATGG
>CAIYTL010000214.1 GCA_903929105.1 uncultured Micrococcales bacterium
AGGAACGATCTGCTCTTCGCTAAAAGTCGAGGCGTCTGAAACGTGGTTATAGACGACGTCCATGATGGTTCTCATGCCCTGCTGGTGAATTGCTTCGATGCCGGCTTTTAGCTCAGTGATTCTGGCATAAGGATCAGCAGCGTTGCTCGAATAGCCACCATCAGGAACGTTGTAGTTCACTGGGTCGTATCCCCAGTTATAAGGAGGGTTGCTCTCAGAACCGCCTTCGCCCAAGTTGTTGAAGTCATAGACAGGCAAAAGCTCAACGTGAGTCACGCCCAGCGCCCTGATCGCCGACAAGCCGGTTGGCGTTGTGTAATTCGTGACGATAGTTTTGTATTTGCCTTTGACAATGGCAGTCTTTGAGGTCTGGTAGCTATAGCTCGTTCCAACGTCGGTCAGACCCAGGAACTTTTTGCGGTGAGCAACGGGAATGCCACTGTTTGAGTTGGCAGATAGGTCACGAACCTGAAGCTCATAGATGCTGGCATCAGTGTTGCCAGTGCCATAGTTTGGGCTTGTAGTCGTGCTCCATCCGGTCGGGTTTGAAGCGGCTAGGTTTACAACGACACTGTGACCGCTGTCAATTGTGCTCGAACGCGCGTACGGGTCAGAGGCATAGTGAACCTCTCCGTTGACGTGAACCTTGTAGTCATAAATAAATCCATCAGCGCCGCTGCCTGAGTAGTGATAAACCCAGGTGCCGTTGACGTCTTTTGACATGACCAGCTCAGTGCCCGCGCTCTGACTTTCAGAAGCCGTCGCGTGATGCATGATCGAAACGGCTGTAGCAGTTGGCGCCCATACTCTGAAATCTGCGCTGGTTGGGCCGTTGTAGGTGTTGCCAAGGTCGTTGCCGGTGTATGTGAATGCATCGGCAAACGCCTGTGAGTCGTACAAGCCAGAGGTTGTGGCCACGGCAGAGTCTAGACCCGCATGGCTGACAGTGTAGGTCTTGGCTAGATCAGCATTCGACCCGATTGTCAGATCGAAGCCAGAGGCGTTTCCACCGCTAGCGTTTGTTGCTGTGGCAGCAGTGACTGGCACATCGGCAGTTCCGTCATTGATGCTGAAGCCCTCGGTCGTGGTGTTAGTCACAGCGATTGCTGGGCTAACGATTACGTGGAACTTGTTGAAACTAGTTAGCGCGGCGCTGGCAATTTTTGGTGCAGGCGGGGCAGGCTGACTGGTGTAAACAGTGGCATCACCACTGTTTAGCCAAATCTCAGCGTGACCTCCAGGAAAACTTGAAACAAAGCGGTCAGTAGCAACGTCTTTGGTCCATGAAGCTCCAAATGTGACCAAGAAACCAAGGCTGTTGAATGAGCTCATGCCCGTGGCATTAACTACATAGATTCCACCAAAACCATCTGTGCCCGAGACCGAGGTTCGACCATTGTCTGCGTTGCCGGGTCATTACTCTTGATGTTCTTCCACGTGTAAATCTTCCAGCTGTTGTAGTCACCGTCAGGTCTGTTGTAGTGAACAGTCAACTGCACGGTAGCCGGTAATCCGGTTGCATTAGCTGCGCCGCCGTTGAACGCGCCACCAATGAGCAAACCAAAAATGGCTAGAAAGCTGAGAAGAGATTTGGTTGAAATGAAACGTGACAAGAATTTGCCCTTCTAAAAACGTGACAATGGCGAAAGCGCCATGAAATAACGCTAAAACTTATTTCTGAATTAACAGTCACTGCAAAGGCTTGCAGGTGGAACGGTTATCTAAACGTTACAGAGGCCGCTAAGAACGCTTGTTTGAGCGCACCCACTCCTGCGAAACCGTGTACGAGTCAACTATCTCGCGTATCGGGTCAACTCCGATTCCAGGCCCGGTTGGCACAGCTATGTGACCATCTTTGAGTTCAAACGGCTCGGTTGTGTCCACCTCAAAATATCTCGACGATGCCGAAGTGTCACCAGGCAGCGTAAACCCTGGCAAGGCGGCCAAAGCGAGGTTGGCAGCTCTTCCGATTCCGGTCTCGAGCATGCCACCGCACCAAACAGGAACACCAGCCGCGACCGAAACGTCATGAATCTTGCGCGACTCCAAGTAACCTCCGACTCGAGAAGGTTTGATGTTGATGATTTCTGCAGCACCGAGCTCGATGGCATCACGAGCAATGTCGGCTGACACAATTGATTCATCTAGGCAAACAGGAGTGTCTATGTATGCTGCCAACTTAGCGTGGCCCAAAATGTCTTCTTCTTCGATAGGCTGCTCGATTAGCAAAAGATTGAAATCATCGAGGCGCTTCAAAAGATCGAAATCGTCGCGGGTATAAGCAGTGTTTGCGTCAACTTGAAGCAACAGGTCGTCGCCAAAAGTTTCGCGCACAAGCTTGACTGGCTC